>CALVTP010000014.1 GCA_944362765.1 uncultured Clostridia bacterium
CGGGAGTTTCGCCCGAAACCGCAGGCAATGATGCCTCCCGAGGCATCATTGCCTGCTTCGCCGCAAACTAACGCAATCCCGACTTCTGTCTGTTCAAACAGCCTTTGTTTCTTTGCTTGCCCCAATCCGCTCCGTATCTCGCTCGATACACGCTCGTCTACATCTCCACGGCTGTATATTATAGTGAGAGTTTAGTCGGTTATAGCCCTTCCCGCAAGTTTAAGTAAGAGAACTTTAATTGCTCGCTTGAACAAAACCTTATGGAAAAACTTGTACGCACGTACAGGCTTTTTTCATAAGGAGCTATTGATGCGGGAAGAAAATTATACCCGCGGCTTGGGGCATATTTCACGGCGCTTTCGGGCAGGGGAGGAGCGAAGCGACTGTCCGTTTTGGAGCAAACTTTTATAATACCGAAGAGAAGAAAGAGATATCGTCTTAGAAAGATAGATTTTGCGGCGGAGTGACGAAATGAGAGAGCGGCATACGACGTATGCCGCGAACGATATTTCTATACTCCGCCACAAAAGATAATTTGTAAGGCGATAGAAATTTCTTCGAAGCGGTATTATTGAAATATAGCCGGGTACTATGAGTATATTAAATTTGCTATGATAAACGGTAAAGCAGGCTTCACCGGTATGCGCATTTAAACCAATTACATCTCTTTTTTCGCCCCAATCCGCTGCGTATCTCGCTCGATACACGCTCGTCTACATTGTTACGGCTGTATATTATAGTGAGAGTTTAGTCGGTTGTAGCCCTTCCCGCAAGTTTAAGTAAGAGAACTTTAATTGCTCGCGAAGACAAAACCTTATTGAAAAGTTCGTACGCACGTACGAGCTTTTTTCATAAGGAGCTATTTATTGCGGGAAGAAAATTATACCCGCGTAAAAAGACAGGAGCGAAGCGACTGTCCGTTTTGGAGGAAAGCCTCTATAATGCCGAAGAGAAGGAAGAGATATCGTCTTAGAAAGATAGATTTTGCAGGTTATTAAAAAATTTGTATGTCAATTTTGCGGGGTCAATATAAAACAAACTATACGATAAAGTAAAGCGCAATAATGTTGACTATCGTGTAAAGTATGAGATACGGAGCGGATTGGGGCGAAGGTGAATATAGAAAGCTGTTTGAGCAAGTAGCAGCCGGGAGCACCGGTGCGGAAGTAAAAATTTCAATCGTCCACGGCTGAAAATATTCAAAAAGGTTTACTTTTTCACGCCCGGAGTGTATAATCTGTTTAGATAGTTAATCTATCGGAATTTGTAAGAGGTACGTTGTGGCGCATGGCGGCGACATCCTTAGAGGGCACACCGAAACGATAATTTTAAGGATATTATCGGAAGGCGACTCCTACGGATATGAAATTTCCAAATCGATTATAGACTCCGGCGAAGGAGTTATAGACGTCAAGGACGCCACGATTTATACTGCCTTCAAACGCATGGAAGAGGACGGTCTCCTTGAAACCTATTGGGGAGACGGCGTCGGCGGTGCCAGGCGGCGCTACTACCGCATTACCGAAAAAGGGCGGCGCTTCTACCGCGAAAAAGCCGACGAGTGGTTGAAGGCGAGCCGAATTTTGGATAAACTTATCCTCGGAGGGAACAAATGAGTTTTCTCGAACGATTCAAAAGCTATTTAAAGAATTTATTTAAGCTTGTACCCCCGTCGAAGGAGGCTGTGGAACTCAGAGAAGCGATGCTGGGAGACCTTATGAGCCGTGCGATGGACTTAAAGGAAACGGGCTTATACACCGATGACGAGATCTACAATAAATGTATAGAGTCACTAGGGGACTATCAGCCCGTTTTAAACGAGTTAAGGTTGAAGCCGCTTGCCGCCGTCAAAAGCCCGGGCTTTCAAAGGGGAGTGCTGACGATATTGTCGGTGACGCTCTTTTCGGTAGTCTTGTACCTCATTCTTTCGGTAGTCATCGATAACTTCTGGGGAGTGGGCGCCTACACCATCTTTCCGCTGGCCGCAATAGCGCTTATCGTAATAGGTTCCATAGCTCCGTTGGAGCGCGCCATAAAACTTCGCCGCCCGCTGACGCTTTTTTTGATACTTTCGGTGTACTCCGTCATTTTGGGTACGGCGATGTTTTTTATATTGTGGCTTGGGGCGGGTATCTCCCCGGGAAAGACGTGGGTAAGCTTTACATATATTCCATTTTTATTGGCGGTTTCGGTAGCTATTGCTACAAAAGTCGCCAAGAAAAGCTTGCTGCTCCCTGTGCTGCTGGCAGTTCCTGCCTTAGCCGTTCCGGTCTATCTCACCGCTTCCGTAATAACGGGGCTCTGGCACCCGCTGTGGATAATAATTTTGGTGGGAGTGCTTGTCGACATCGTCATATTGATAGTCTTTCTGAACAGGAAAATTTCCTTGAAGGAGAAGGCTTTAAAAGAGGGGAATCTTCCCGAGGACGAGGGTGATTTATCGGAGTGGGAAAACCGCTGAGAGCGCTATTCCGACTTTTCCGTTTTCCGAGGAAGTATATTTTAAGAGGAAGTATATTCGAAAGAGAGGGGGATCCGGGGTGCCGCGGCGACGCCGCCATACTTTAATTTCGTCGGAATAGTTGAATTTCAACCCGACGCAACAAAAAATTTTCACCTAAATTACACCCACGCGCGTGCGCATTTATGATAAAATTAAGGTGCCGGATATCCGACGGCGTCTTTTTTGACGAATGACGCTCGGAAGAATTTGTCCCGGCTGTTCGGCAGTAAAATTCCTTCTTCGTTTCGCCCGGTAAGTTCCTTGCGGAGCGAAGGACGAAATTTCGGGCGCATACGCATTCGTGAGAGAACCCTTACGGATAACCGTCGGACGCGTCGGGACTACAAAAATCAACCTTCATCGGGTCGGGCGAACAGCATGCAATCGTTGTGACCGAAATGCCGATCTTACAGAAACGCGGATTCGCCGTAATCGCTGATATGATTAAAAAACTTACGCCGATCTTAATATTTTTTTCATTTATACTGACGCTTTCACTATGTTCATGTGTGGATTTTTCGGCGGCAGCGTCGGAGGTGACGCCGGAGGAAAGCGCCTCCGTCGTTTACGTCGATTCGGAAGCCGATTTTCTGGAGATGCTGAACTATGGCGGCATTTACGGCGGAACATACATTTTAAGAACGGACATCTATCTCGACCGCTATTATGCCGAAAACGACGTGCTCAGATTTTCGTATTTTTCGGGAACGCTGGACGGAAGGGGGCACGCGATAGTCGGTTTCAGGGCGACTCCTTCGGTGGTGCGTTATACTTCAGCCGGCGAAGCTCCGGGCGCATCAGGCTCCGGGGAAGGCTCAGGCGGGGAACCTTTATACGAAAACGCCTTTGTCTCCTCCTTTCTCGGGTGGAATCAAGGCACGATTAAAAATTTAAAACTTGTCGACTTGGAGCTGAAAGCGTCCTCGGATGATGTTAAAGATGAAGATTTGGTTTTCGCGCCTATCGGAATAAATGACGGAACCATTCAGAACGTCGAAGTACTTTTCAGCGTCAATACGCCGGAAAGTACGACGGCGACGTATTACCCGCTGACATACCTCAACAGGGGTAGCGAGCTCGGATGCGTATCGGTTTCGGAGCTCCCCAACAGTAAAAAAATCACCGCGGGAGAGGGCGAACCGACGGCGGGCGAAGACACAAACTTTTTCTATGAAATAAACTCAAACGCTTCTTCGGGCACTCCGCCCCAAGCTGTCGACGACCTCTTTTCGGCGGCTTACGCTCTGTATTCATCCGACCAAGCGGGGAAAAAGCTTGACGGCGACGTGAATTTATACAATTCCACCTTTTTTGAAGGGAAGGAAGATGCGCTTAAGAAGCTTAACGAGCTTGCAAAGGGGACGAAGTTCGGCTACTTTAACGCCGGAAGCTACACTCTGACAGGCATTCCCGTAAGCGGCGGTTCGGAAGTTCTTCTGTCCGGGACAGCGCCGACGAAGGGGGATGGGTCGGAAGAGGCGCCTTATGAAATTTCAAGCGTTGAAAAACTTGTTTATCTGAACGGCAATTCCGTAGCGGGCAAATATTATATGCTGACCGCGAATATTTCGCTTGCGGGATACAAAATTGATTCCGGCTCCCTTCTCGGAGATTTTCACGGGGTGCTGGACGGGAACGGAAATGCCGTGACCGGCTTGACCGCGCCTTTGGCGTCGGCGGTAGGAGCAGGCTCCGTTATCAGGAACATAACTTTGGATTTTTCGTGTCCGAACACCGCGGCACTTCAAAGCGTTAAAGGAAGGCTGGAAAAGATAACCGCAACGGGTACCGCCAAGGTGTTTGCGGATTTCGCCGGCGGAAGCGGCAGCGGAATCTCCGTCATGAAAACCGGCGAGCAGGGTTATATCGCTTCGTTTTCGGGCACAATAACCGAGCTTACCGGGGTGAGAAGCTACGCCGATAAATTTTACCGTACCGGTGATTCGGGCTCCCAAAAAACGCTTAACGGGATAACAAATTGTTATCAAGATAACGCAGAGTGGGGCGTCACGATTGATACGGACGCAAAAGTTTCCGACTCCTATAAGGCTGACGCCGACGACGTCAACAGGCTTATTGTCTCCACCGAGTCAAACGCGATAAATCCTCTTTCGTCGGCGGGCTGGGCGTTCGGGAGCGGCTGCGGCTTTGCAATGAAGAAAGGTTCCGACTCGATAGAATTGGTCTTCCCCGAGGACAGGGCGGAGTATAAATCCGTTCCCGTCTTCCGGAAGGGGAGTGCCGTCGTAGTGCCATACGCCTCCTCAATCTGGCAATTCAGCGGGAATGAGACGACGCTCGAAGACGATTTTTACATAACCGACCTGAACAAGTACATCGCCGACAACTATCTCGGAATTGAGGAGCCCGATGCCGAATACACCTGGACGAATTCGTCCGGCGGCGTTATAGGGGAAAACGAGTTAGTCCCGGCTTCAGGCTATTCGGGCGACGATATGCTGCACCTGAAGTATTACTCCGAATATCATCTTTTCAATCTTTCACTGGCGCGCATAAATACGAGCTGGGTGATGTACGGTACGATTATCGAGTTTGCCTATAATGGCAATAAATTTTTCGTCGATTATTCCGATAAAATTCAGTTTTTAACGGACTATCTTACCGAAGACTCCGCCGGCGCGTTCGGGTATAAAGAGCTGAAACTGACGGTTTCTTCGGGGGATGATGTGTTTATCGACACTTCCGACCCGAATAAGGCGGCAGGCATAATAAGTAAGCCCGGGGTCTACACATTGACTATCTCGGCGGAGGGTACCGCGTCGACCACCCCGACCAAGGCGCAATACACTTTCGAAATTATCGAAGGTACAATTCCCGGCTCCGCCCTTAGCGGGTGTCTTCTGGAAGAGAGGGCGGGCGAGATTACGTCCGGCGGATTTTCGGAGGATACCGCTTACGAATTCGACCCCGGTTTTGAGGATTTAGAAATCGTTTTGAGCGAAGATTTTCCGCTGAACGTAAATGGTTTCCGGCTTGAAATCGCGTATAAAATAATCAGATACAAGGATCGCTTCGGGACGGAAACGGGCAATATAAGCGGCATGAAAATCGGGGCGGCGGGCACGTATACGCTGATTTTAACCTTAAGAGCAACGAATTTCAACGACTATGTCTCCGACGAAGTCAGCTATACCGTACTTCCCGCTCAAAAGACGATAACCGCAGACAACCTTATCGGTATGGAGTACGGCTCGTCGCTCCCGGAGGAGCTCTATGGGCGTGGGAGCGGACAGGGGGATCTGCAAAATTATCCGCTGGAGATAACCGAAACAAATTATAGTCAATTTAGCTTCCCCGGGGATTATTTCCTTCGTTATGTCGTTTCCGGTTACAGCGAAAACGATTATGTATTCAGATATTCCGACGGAAAAGGCGGTTTGCACGACGAATACGGCACCTTATATTTCGAAGTTTCTTCGAAGAAGGTTACTTTCAAGGAGCTGAAAGATGAAGGAGTGTTTACCGGTTATGAAACGGTATACAACCAAAAAGAGCACTCCTTAGCTTTCAACCCCGATAATTTCCCCTATGTCGCGGGCGACCCGTACATAGGCAGATACGTTTTTGAAACGTGTTACGCGGAAGTAAAAGACAGCGGAATCGACAACAGTCGTAAGGAGCCATTTTGGTATATCGACGCAGGCGAATACAATGTGAATTTAATTTCCCTTGCTCTCCTGGAAAATTCCAAGTGGAGCAACAATTATTCTATAGATACCACCGAAGACAATTTTATCAACGCAAAGCTCACGATAAACAAACGCGGGCTTACATTGACGGCGGACGACAGACAGCAAGATTACGGCTCTCTGCCGATAGCCCCTTCCGATTACGCGTTTACGCTTTCCGCAACCGACCCCGACTATCCGATAGCCGACTATATAGAGGAAATTGAGAATGAAATTTCTTTCGACACGCATTATTCGATAGAGTGTGATTACGAGCAATTCGACCTGCCCGGTAAGTTTGACATCATAGTCACGAAAAAATCCGATCTCGGTAACTTCAATCTGGAGGTGGAAAAAGGTTCTCTGACGATAAATAAAATAGACCTTTCCGATACCGAAAATTTCGATATAGTGCGGGAATACGTATATGACTTTGAGACAGTAGACATAAAATTCAAGGGGTCGTACAACCCCGACAACATAGACGAAGAGTTCAAATCGGAGGGCGAATTTTTTGCGGCGGGTTACCCGAAGTATTATAATAATGGCTCCGAAAACGTGATGAATCAAGCGCCCGAAGATGCCAACCCCGACGGAGAAAGTTACATTTTCGAGTTCGCCGCCGCCAACACCGACGTTTTTACGGATGACGTCGTCCGCATCGAATTTACGATAAAGCGCTTTACGCCCGAATTTTACGTCAGACTATGGCATGATAACCAGTATTTACCATTGGACGAAGGTGAAAAGTACTTTTTCGACGGCAGCGATTATCGGCTCAGCGTTCGTGCCGATGATCTCGGAACGGCGTTCGGCGATCTCTTTAATGGCGTCGTAACCTATATCAAAAACGGTGATCGCGAAAACCCGGTTACCACAGAGTACAATAATTTCGTTTTCATGGAACCGGCGACGTATACCGAGATAATCTTTACGCTGACATCAAAAGTTTCTCGGAATGTTGACGGCGGCAGCGTCGGGTTGGAGTCTTTCACGCTGCATAAGGCGGAACTCAAACCCGAAAAGACCGATTATACCGCCGTTTATAACGGTAAAAACCGTTATTCGGAGCTTGGGGAAGTACTGAATGTCGCTTGGGGAAATCCCGAAGGCTATCCCGTCACGATGGAGTACTCCGTCTTCCGCGTTAATCCCTCGGGCGGACAGTCGTCTGTCGGCACGGAAGAGGTGCGTTACCCGGGCGAATACTTCATAACTTTCTCGGAAAGTAACTTATATACCTTCGGCGGAGTTTTAAAGCTCAATATCACTCCGTACAGTGTCAAGGCGGACTTTGCCGCTGAAGAAAAACCATACGCTTATTACGGCGAAGTTTACTGGGAAAGGGGTCGGCTTTATTGTCCCGGCTATTCCTATTCGTCGGGAGGCTTCACGGGCTACACGCGGCTTATTCTGGCTCTTACGGATGAATACCTCGGGCACTTCGGCGTGACGTCGGATTATGCCCCCGAAAACGGCAATGCCGAACCTTTCATTTATACGATAGAAGGCGCAGTCCCCGTTACGGCAGAAGACCAAGTCACCGGAGAGCGGGTCAACATTATCGAGTTTGTCGTTTTAAACGGCGAAGACGCTTTTGAGGTAAAGCACGCAGAGGTTTCTCTCAATTATGAAAGCTTAAAGACTTCGTATGTCTATGGTGACGACATCGCTTCTTCCATAAAAGGCTCTCTTGATACGAAAGGAGTACGCGTACCCGCTGAAGACGTGAAGATAATCTTTGATTCGGGCGTAGAAGACTCTACGAAGCTGAATGCAGGGGAGCACACCGCTTTAATAACTCTTTCCGAGGAAAGTACCAAAAATTATATCTGGACGGGCGGCTGCACCTTCACCTTCACGATAGAAAAAAAGAAGCTTTACTATTTCGTCGACGAAAAGAAGGTGCAGGCAACCGATCCCCTTCCCGAATACGCTTCCGATGACCTTTACATATACACATCCGAATACACATCCGATGACCTTTCGGCAATTAATATTCCCGTTGGCGTCACCGCTTCATTTATACTTCCCGAAGGTATCGAAGGCGAAGGGGTGTTGAACGAAGGAACATACACGGTCACGGTGGTGTTTTCCGGGGAGAGCGCAGACAATTACCTTTTCATCGCCCGGAACGGGTCGGGAAAGCTTACGGTAGAGCTCAACACGCTTCCTCAAAATATCGCGCTTTCGGAAACCGAATACACATATACGGGTGACCCGATCGCGCTGAAGTGGGAAAATCTTCCCGAACGCGCCAGCGTAGGAAACGTGCCGACGGACGCGGGAGAGTACCGGGGTATAGTCCTTTATATCGAATGCCCGGGGTATGCTTCGGAAGAGAGAAAATTCGATTTTTCCGTTGCGCCTGCCGTGCCCGAGGTAAATATAGAAAACCTCGAGCTCGAATTCGAATCGGGGCGGCGGCTTTCGGACGGAGAGATAAGAGGTTCGGCATATATTACGGGGGCGGACGGAGAACGGAAAGCCGTTTCGGGCAGCTTTTCGCTCGTCGGTTCCGATCCAACGCTGAAATACGGCTCGGTCAATGCGTTCACGGCGTCGTTCACTCCGGACGACATTGAAAACATCGAGTCGGTAAGCGGCGTCACATTCCATGTCAACGCGTACATATCGGAGGAAAAGAAGAGGGAGTATTTCAGCGTAACCGTTCTGAAAGGAGACGGCGAGACGGCGGAGAGCGTGACCGCGTCCGGGGAGTACTCCGGAATAAGCTTCACCGTCATTGTCTCCCGCGCGGTTGCAGCCGACACCTCGGTGACTTTTCAGGGGAACGCCTTAAAGCTTACCGATTCGGTGGTATCGGGCGTAAAATTGATAACTGTCGCTATTCTTCCCGGGCTTAGCGGAGAATTGGCGTTTTGGGTGCAGGGGCAGAAGGTGTACGGCTTGGAACTGACATTTATCCTCTCCGTTGACGACACTCCGGACGAGCCCGAAGCGCCGGACGATCCCGAAGCGCCGGACGATCCCGAAGCGCCGGACGATCCCGAAGTTCCGGGCGAAGGCGAACTTCAGCCGGGCGGTAACACACAAGGCGGCTCCTCGGGTAACGCCAACGGGGGAGGAAGTTCCGGTAACGGAGGCGGACAGGGATCCGGTCAGGCGGTCAATGTAAGTCTCAGCGACGAAGGTAAAAAGACGCTGGTCATAGTCGGCTCCTCTGTGGGCGGCGCAGTGGTTCTGGCAGGGGTAATAATTCTTGTCGTCGTGCTGACCAAAAAGAAGAAAAAGTAGATTTAATGACGTAACCCGGGCATTAAAGAAGTCATATATCGCGAAAGGGACATGAAAAGTAAAAACGGAGGATCACACGGGAGATTATGGCAAATATGGCAAAGCACAGACGGAAACTTTTAATTGTGGCGCTTGCCGTGCTTTCGGTACTTTTAATTGCGGCGGGCGTTGCCTGCGGCGATGTAGGGGACTCGAAAAATCCAAACTCGGGAAAGGACACCGGAAGGGTGGAGCTCGTTGCTTTCAACATCATACCGAACGGCTTTGACGCCGCCGCCGAGTACGACGTCGTCTGTCTGGACAAAAACAGAACGGGGGTATTGGATCTGTTCACCATAGAATTGGTATTTTCGAACATCGCCTCCAACCCCATTTTAAGCTTTACGATGAGCGGCAACACCTTCACCGCCGACGACTTTGCAAAGGATTCCACCCCGTCGCGGATAAGGGTCAGGAACCAATCGATAAGTGAGACGGAAGAGGGTGAAACGGTGTTGGAAGTTACCGAAGTCGTCTACAACAACTCCAAAGGCACCGTCAGGCTGAAACCCTCCGCTTACAACACCAGAAAGATATTATTCGACCCCGATTTCAATCTGACGGTGAATTACGGCGAAAGCAGCTACGAAGAGGAGGACGCTTCGCGTACTATCAATTACGGCAGCATCATGGGGTTGCCGACGAACGACAAAATGAACAGGGAATACGGCGTAGAGGGAAAAATTTTCGCGGGCTGGTACACCGAGCCCGACGGCAAAGGGGACAAGGTGGAAGGAAACGACTCCTATTACTATCCCTTCGATATTTCGCTGTACGCTTACTATGACGTTCCGTACAAGTACACCGTCAACGAAAACGCGGGAACGGTTTCGATTACGGGTTTGAAGGATGAGTATAAGAGCACTACTTTACTGATAACGATTCCGGAGTCGATAGAGGGTTATCCGGTCACCGAAATTGCCGACCGCGCCTTCTCCTCCGTCGGGAGCGGCAAAAGTTTCATGTTGCCTTATTCGGTAAAAAGGATAGGGGAGTATGCCTTTTATAATACGGATAAATTGAAAATTTACATGCCCGGCGTCGAAAGAATAGAAAAAGCGGCGTTCCAATACCCCTCGGGCGGCGGCTCGCTCTCCTTTTCGGTATTGACTCCCGAGGGAGTTACGACGGAGTCGATGCTTCCTTCAGGGCTCAAATATATCGGCGATTACGCTTTCAGCGGCAATTCCATGGATTGTAATCCGAATTCCTACGAGGCGGGCAGTTCGCCTACGATAAATCAGACATTGCGTGACACATTGCTTCTCCCGACGTCGGTGGAGCAAATCGGAAAGGAAGCCTTCCAAGCTTCCGGGCTTAAAAACGTCTATTTCCCGGAAGGCTCCCTGCTCCGTCCTGCGGGCGACGCGCTTCCCGAGGAAGTAAGCGGCGACGGTTCCGACGTAGGTTTCGATTTCGAAGACTATTTCATCGGCGAAGGGGTTTTCAGAGACTCCGTCAAATTGGAGACGGTGTATACCTCTTATACGCTCTTAGGCGGCGACGTAGTCGAGTCAAACGAGCCGGGGCTCGGAGTTATCTCCGATTATATGTTCTATAACTGCAAAGCTTTGAAACAGGTGGAGCTTGCGGAAGGGCTGAGGCTTATCGGAGCGCTTGCGTTTGCTTCCGACAGCGCCCATAAAATGGTTGACCTCAATGGGGTGAGCTTCCCAAATTCGCTGGAAGTGCTGGGGCAGGAGGCGTTCGCCAATGCCGGTTTAACAACGGTGACCTTCAAAGAAAACTCCGAATTTAAAACTCTCGGCGATTGGGCTTTCTCTCAAACGAATATAACCTCCGTGACCTTTTATTCCCTCGGGACATACGGAAAGGCGCCGTTCTGGGGAAATAATAGCATAAGCGAGGTAAAAATACTTTCCGATAACATCGCCGATATCCGCGTTCCGGATAAGGTTTCCGACCTCGGCGACACCGCCGGAACGCAGGTGCGATACCGCGTGCCGATAGTCGTGCTTTCCGACTACCGCTCGAAATGGGGAAAAGTTTACTCAAATTCCGACAGCACGGGTATATTCGATTCATACAAGCTTCAGATAGAGAAGATCATTCTTGCGGACGAGTATGTCAATAAGGATGCGGGCTATGCCTTCGAGCCGGTGGACGAAGGGGGAGCATTAAAAGTCGACGGCGACACGGAGTATGCAAAGGTCACCTATCTTTACGGGAAACCCGAGAGCTTCGAGATAGACGACACCGTGGAAATAACAATAGGCGGAACCGTCAGTAACTATACCGTCACCGATATCGGAGGATATCTTACTCACGACACGACGGTCACCTCGGCAGCGATATCGGACACCGTCAAAAAAGTGACGCTTCCTACGACGGTAAAGCGGATAGACGATTACGCCTTTTATAAGATGTCGAAGCTTGAAAAAATTGCCTGGCGGACTCCCGGCGGCGCTCAGGAAATTTCTGCGGATGATGACGCGATACAATTAGATTCGATAGGAGAGTACGCTTTTCAGGAAACGGCGTTGAAGGAGTTCACGTCGCCGCCCAAGCTTCAACGTATCGGCGGCGAAGCGTTTACGCGTTCCGAACTTACCCAGGTAAACCTTACCCGGTGCACTTCGCTTACGATAGGAAAGAGTGCTTTCAGCAATAATAAGATAGAAACTCTCGTTCTCGGCGCCGGAGTGGAGGAGCTCAAAGGGTATTGCTTTGCGTTCCAGACGGGAGAGCCGATGACGATTACTTTCCACTGCGATCCGCCCAAGGTGGATACTTCGCTGGATCCCTTTTTCGGCGACGAAATCAATAAAGTTACGGTGCCTCAAGATCATATAAATGACTATAACGATAGCGATAAAATCTATATACCTACGCTGAATGGGAAATACGCACCACTTTAGAAGTGTACGATTTAAGCCGGAGCCCTTTAACGTGACAGATTCCCGGGAGCGTTGCATTTGATATGCGGATTCGTTGACAAACCGGAGCAAGCGGGAATATACTCTCGTTATGAAGATTTTCGAACCGCTGAAAAAGACATTTATAAAGGATTATAAAAATACCCGTGACGCCACGGTGCGTTTCCGCTACGGAGTGACCGCGGGAATTTTCGGCATCGTCACCAATGTCGTTTTGTTTATAATGAAAGTGGTGGTGGGGATAATTTCCCGCTCCGTTTCGGTAGTTGCGGACGCCGTCAACAACCTTTCCGACGCCGGCTCGTCGGGGGTGACGCTTATCGGTTTCAAGCTCAGCAATCGCCCCGCCGACAAAGAACACCCCTTCGGGCACGCCCGCTACGAATATATAACAGGACTCGTGGTGGCGTTCATAATTTTGATAATCGGCGGCTCGCTTCTGAAATCTTCCGTCGAAAAGCTCATCACTCCCACCCCGATAGAAGCTTCCGTCTGGACGGCGGTAATTTTGGGGATAAGCATCCTTTTGAAAGGTTTACAAGGGCTGATGTACCGTGATTTCGGAAAAAGTATCTCTTCCACTTCGCTTTTGGCGTCGGCAGCCGATTCGCGAAACGACGTCATATCGACCTCGCTTGTCCTTATCTCGACCGTAGGAGCCATCTTCTCCCCCGACATCTTCACCATTGTCGACGCCGCAGTAGGTCTTGCCGTTTCGCTGTTTATATTAGTTTCCGGGATAAAGCTCGTAAAAGAGACGATAGATCCGTTGCTTGGCGGCAAACCCGACAAGGAACTTGTCGATTATATCCTGAAAAAAGTGTCATCTTACCCCGGGATTCTGGGAGTTCACGATCTCATGGTGCATAACTACGGACCCGAGAAGAGCTTTGCCTCCCTTCACGCCGAAGTGGACGCCGCCGAAGACGTCATGAAGTCGCACGACCTTATCGACAACATCGAGCGCGACTTCCGTTCCGAAGGCATCTTCATGGTAATACATATGGATCCCGTCGTCACCGACGACCCCGAATTGAACGACATGAAAAACGAAGTCGCTTCGCTTATAGACGAAAAGTACTCCGGGAAACTCACCCTCCACGATTTCAGATTGGTAAAAGGGGTGACTCACACCAATGTCCTTTTCGACGCCGTCGCTCCTTATGACATCCGCGTCACCGCCAAGGAGCTTTCCGATTACCTTTCCGAACATATCCGAAGGGAAGGAAAAATATACTATTACGTCATAAATATCGACCGCGAGTTCAATTGACGGTGCGGGATGAAAAATTTATAAAAATTTTGTCTCCGACACTTGCATTTAGAAAATCTACATGCTATAATTCACATTGTTAGCAATCTACATGGTTGACTGCTAATAATTCAGATCCATTCGGGAGGTAGTTTACATGAAACTTATTCCTTTGTTCGATAGAGTAGTCGTACAGCACATCGAAGCCCACGACACCACCGCTTCCGGCATAATTCTGCCCGGTTCCGCTCAGGAGAAGCCGCAGATGGCGACCGTCGTTTCGGTCGGCGAAGGCGGAGTCATTGACGGAAAAGAGGTCAAAATGATAGTCCACCCCGGCGACGTCGTTTTGTATTCAAAGTACGCCGGCTCCGAGTTCAAAATCGACGGAGAAGAGTTCATCGTCATACGTCAAAGCGATATTTTGGCGAAAGTCGAGAAATAATTTGCGGATATAGCCGCTACCTAAATTCAGGAGGCATTCAATTATGGCAAAACAATTCAAATACGGCGAGGAAGCCAGAAAAGCATTGGAAACGGGCGTTAACGCGCTTGCGGATACAGTCAAACTTACACTTGGACCGAAAGGCAGGAACGTTGTTCTGGAAAGAAAATACGGCGCTCCGCTCATCACCAACGACGGTGTTACTATCGCCAAGGAGATAGAGCTTAAAGACCCCTTCGAAAACATGGGCGCGCAGCTTATAAAAGAGGTTTCCGTCAAGACCAACGACGTCGCGGGCGACGGTACCACCACCGCCGCGGTGCTTGCGCAAGCCATCATCAGAGAGGGCTTGAAAAACGTTGCGGCGGGCGCTAACCCGATGCTTTTAAGACGCGGTATCCAGGACGCTACCGACGCCGCCGTCGAAGAACTCAAGAAAATTTCAAAGACGGTCAAAGACAAAAAGGAAATCGCTTCCGTTGCCGCTATCAGCGCTTCCTCCGACGAGATAGGACAGCTCATCGCCACCGCGATGGAGAAGGTCGGAAAGGACGGCGTCATTACCGTTGACGAAGGAAAATCGATGGAAACAGAGCTCTCCGTCGTCGAAGGCATGCAATTCGACCGCGGCTATGTTTCGGCTTATATGGTTACCAATAACGACAAAATGGAAGCCGAAATCGACGATCCCGTCATTTTGATCACCGACAAGAAAATCTCCAACATCCAGGAGATCCTTCCGATACTCGAAGCCGTCATCAAAAACGGGCTGCACCTTGTCATCATCGCCGACGATATCGAAGGCGAAGCGCTTGCGACTATTGTCGTAAACAAGCTGAAGGGCGTATTCAACTGCCTCGCGGTCAAAGCTCCGGGCTTCGGCGACAGAAGAAAAGCCATGCTCCAGGACATCGCCGTTCTTACGGGCGGACAGGTCATTTCGAGCGAACTCGGAATGGAATTAAAAGACGCCACCGTCGATATGCTCGGCAGGGCGAAACTTGTTAAGAGCGACAAGGACAATACCACCATCGTCGGCGGCGAAGGCGACCCCGAGCTCATAAAAGCTCGTATCTCCTCCATCAAATCGCAGATCGCCGAGACCACTTCCGATTACGATCGTGAAAAGCTCCAGGAGCGCCTTGCCAAACTTTCCGGCGGAGTCGCCGTTATCTCTGTTGGCGCCGCAACCGAAATCGAGATGAAGGAAAGAAAAATGCGCATAGAGGACGCGCTTGCGGCTACCAGAGCGGCTGTCGAAGAAGGCGTCGTTCCCGGCGGCGGTATAGCTCTCCTGAACGTCGTTGAAGCCGTCAAAAAGGCTACCGAAAAGCTCACGGGAGACTACAAGACCGGCGCGAATACCGTTCTGAAAGCGCTCGAATCCCCGCTTCGTCAGATAGCTTTGAATTGCGGCGTGGACGGCGGCGTCGTCATCAACACCGTCACTTCCGACAAAAACGCCAATTTCGGCTACAACGCTTTGACGGATGAGTATTGCGACGTCATGAAAGCAGGTATCATCGATCCTACTAAGGTGACCCGTTCCGCCTTGCAGAACGCAGCTTCGGTTGCGGCAACGCTTCTCACTACCGAGAGCCTCGTTGCCGACATTCCCGAACCCCCAGCGCCGGTAGCTGCGCCCAATCCTGATATGTATTAATTTTCTTCCCGCAAAGTTAAAGTAAGAGTACTTTTATTGCTCGCGAAGACAAAACCTTATGGAAAAGTTCGTACCCCGTACGGACTTTTTTCATAAGGAGCTATTGATTGCGGGAATAAAATTAATACATATACCCGCGTCTAGGGGCGCTCTCGGGGGTGCCTTTGCGTGAAATGGCTCTAGTCATGTACATCCTTGTACACTCCTGCCGCCATTTAACGCAAAATCACCCCCGACACCGGCGAACCCGTCTTCTATTTGTTCAAACAGCATTAATTTTTCGCCTTCACCCCAATCCGCTCCGTATCTCGTACTTTACACGCTCGTCTACATTGTTACGGCTGTATTTTATGGTTAGGGGTTTATTTGTTATAGCCCTTCCCGCAAGATTTAAGTAAGAGTACTTATATTGCTCGCGAGAACTAAAACCTTATAAAAAAGCTTGTACGCACGTACAGGCTTTTTTCATAAGGTAAGACCTGATGCGGGAAGAAAATTATACCCGCGTCTAGGGGCGCTCTCGGGGGTGCCTTTCCGCGAAGTGTATAAGATTTTAAGGTCTACACCCTTTGGGCGTCTTCGGTCATGTACCCCCATGTACACTCCCTTCGACGCTTCGCGCAAAATCACCCCCGACACCGGCGCTCCCGGCTACTACTTGCTTAAACAGCATAATATTATCGCCTTCGCCCCAATCCGCTGCGTATCCCGTTCGATACACGCTCGTCAACATTGTTACGGCTGTAATTTATAGTGGGGGGTGGTCGGTTGTAGCCTTTCCCGCATAGTTAAAGAAAGAGAACTTTAATTGTTCGCGAGAACTAAAACCTTATAAAAAAGCTTGTACGCACGTACAGGATTTTTTCATAAGGTAAGACCTGATGCGGGAAGAAAATTATACCCGCGTAAAAGGACAGGAGCGAAGCGACTGTCCGTTTTGGAGGAAAGCCTCTATAATGCCGAAGAGAAGGAAGAGGTATCGTCTTAGAAAGATAGATTTTGCGGGTTATTAAAATATTCTTAGGTCAATTATGCGGGATTATTATAAAACAGCTCACACTATAAAGTAAAGCGTAACAATGTAGACTACTGCGTAAACCGTGAGATACGGAGCGGATTGGGGCAAGCAAAGGAATATAAGACGTTTGAACAAGTAGGAGCCTTGTTTGCGTTAGTTTGCGGCGAAGCAACCGGCGGAGGCGATAAAGCCTCTACCGGTTGCGGTTTCGGGCGAAATTGGCGAAGGGCTGTATAGACATACGCTCCGAGACAACTCCTAATGGAGGAAACTTGTTTCTTTTGCCCGAAAGCGCCGTAAAATATGCCCCAAGCCGCAGGTATAATTTTCTTCCCGTCTCTATCCCTTCCTTATGAGAAAAACCTGTACGTGCGTACAAGCTTTTTTATGAGTGTCTGTTTTAGCGAGCTAAAAAGTTTTCTTACTTTAAATCGCGGGAAGAAAATTAATACATAATAAATTTAAGCGTATCAATGTAGACTGCTTCCGCGGATTAAAATATGATACGATAAGCAAGCCGTTGCCTGTGTATTTTGAGTTATCATATCTTAAGGTAAGTCGCAGCGCGGATTAAGAATAGGAGGGTAAGTAAGCCGTTGTCCGTAAGCTTGTAGCGGTATTCTTTCTCAGTGATGCCGCAGGGCGGATAGGAAAAACGGATAGGCGAGCCGCTGATTTAAAAACTTTGCGATTAGTTAAATGTTAAAGCGATGGCTGAAGTGTCGGTGAAATTAATGTTCCGGGCTGTCACGCTCTAAGCGCATAGTAGGAGTTGATAGATGAGAATTATAGTCGCGAGTCAACCCCGAGAATGGAGATTTTAGTAATAAACGAGGGAAAGCCGGAAATATAAATTATGGTGGACTACTCCCCGTATTATCTGAAAAACTTTTTAAGGAAGGTGCCCGAACGAACGGGAGAAGGGAGGACTCCGCCAAAAAAGAATAAAAGATTTTTAAAGACGCTTTTAATAGTCTTGGTTGTAGCTTCAGTATTGCTTCTGACAGATTATTTCAACGGCTTTTTAATCGTCAATAAAATTAAAGGAGCATTTACGGGCGGGGACAATAAATATTATGTATTGATTGCTTCCGAGCATGAATCGGAGACAGAAGCTGTAGCTTCGGCTACTGTTGTAAGGGCAAACGGGGGTGCGGGATACATAATATATGAAAAAGAACATTATTACGTAGCCTTAGCTACATATTTAAGCCGTGAAGACGCCGAAACAGTAGAAAGAAAGAACGACGGTACTTTCATTTACGAGATCGAAGCCCGGTTTTCGCTTTTCCCGGATATGGCGCTCGGCGAGAAAGCGCGAACTATTTTGACGGAGAGTGCGGAGAAACTTAATTCTGTTTCGGAAAGGTATTGCGAAAAGACTCTTTCCGCATCTTCGGCTCTTCAGGAGACAAGCGATATACGAAACGATTTGCTGAATCTGAAGGCAGAGATCGTTGACGCCGAACTCGGGGAGGAGGGAGACAGTCTTCTTTCGGTGGTCGACGACGCATTTTCCGCTGCGGAAGCATTGTTGTCCGGCGGTTATTCAACAACAGAACTCGAATCGGTATTCCGATATGTAGTCACTCTTTTTGCTTATTCGATGAGATAAGTTTGCGTTACGATTTTATTGTAAAACTCTAAAACACACTCCGAGATGTATAATTGTATCTTTATTCAGCCCCCGCAAAACAGACTTTATCCCGATCCCCGACAGACATATGCCGGGACCGAAAATCGTCCGATAATGCGGCAATCGGTTAGAACAAAGCCTCAAATTTAGCGGATTTTTTGTTATTTTAATTCAGAAAATTTAATTATCTCGACGCCTGCCAAGCCGAAAAGTTTCAGGCTGAATTCGTCGGGGTATCCCTCGTCGTAAACGACGCGTTTTATGCCGGAATTGATTATAAGACGGGTGCAGATGGAGCAGGGCTGATGAGTGCAATAAAGGGTGGCGCCCTCCAGCGAAAGTCCGAGTTTTGCCGCCTGAACTATGGCGTTTTGCTCGGCGTGGACGGCGTAGCACATCTCCTGTCTGGTGCCGGAGGGAATGCCCATTATTTCGCGTACGCACTCCGCTCTTTCCTTACAGGAAGGAATGCCTTGCGGGGCGCCGTTATAACCGGTAGTCAGAATGCGCTTGTCTCTTACGATAATGGCGCCGACTTGGCGGTTTGGTTTGAAGCAGCTGCTCCAGCCGGAGACCAGCTTTGCCATATCCATGAATCTTAAGTCCCATTTATTCATTTTACACCTCTGAAAAATTTTACCATGCGGAGAGCGATTTTTCAACGGTTATTCGGAAAATTTAATATTTGTGAAGGAAGGCGTCGCATATTATAGAGATTATTTACGGAGACGAGGCGTCCGTTCCGGCGCGCGGGAGGGCGGAGGAAGAGGCGTTTCGGACATGCTGGAGACGGTGCGGTGACTGCGTGCCGCAAGTGTACCGACGGCATTGGGAAATGATTTCAGACGGATTTTGCGGCGTAAAGCAGGTTTTCGATGAAAATTTAAGAAAAAAACATTCGCGGCAGACGGGGGAAATTTTAAGTAAAAGGACGACGCGGATATTGACTATCTTCCGAAACTATTTTATTATATATATAGCGCGAGCGCGCATAATTTTTTAGTACCGAGGTAAATTCGATGTCCGTTAAAATGTCGAAGAAGAATATTGTTAAAATTTCACTGGCGGCGCTGTCCGTTTTTATAATGTTTTCGATTGCAATGACGGCTTGGGCGCTGACAAAGGGGGAAGCGGATACGTCGATAACGGCGACAGCCGCGGAAACGGGGTCTACAAAATTATTGACAGCTCCGAAATTCGGTACAAACAATATAGAAAACGCCGGGACGTACGCAATTCCCACAACGACAACGAATAATATTGCCGATCATATAGCTTTTACAATCGATTTTCCCGTCAACGACAATTATGACGAAACGGGCGGCAACGGTTATTACACAAACCTTAACCCCGATTACGCTGTGGCTTATGCGCTGATAGACGAAAACGTCGATGTCACCATACGACTCACATTCGAGACCGACGGTATCGTCGGGATAAGAGCAAAATGGGGGGACGAACCGGCGGGAGAACTGCAAAGAATAAACGGAAACTCCACGGTCAGCACAACTCATAGCGGCGGTTCAAATCCCGGGACTCTTTCTTTTGAGGTATTGGCACCGAGGTCGGAAGGCTATACCGCTACCGGAATTAAACCGCAAAGCATATCCGTTACCGCCAAGACGGACACCAACGCAGTCAACGTTTACGACGGCACCTGGCAGGTCACCGTAAGCGGTAACGACAGGGCGACGGAATCTTACGACGCGGGAACGCCGGACGCCGATATTCCTTACATAAAAATCGGCGACAAAGTCAATATCAAATATGTTTTTGCAGCCAACAAGCCCGAATTCAGTCAGCTTTTCACGACGATATTCCGTCCGGACGGCACACCGGGAAGCTGTATTGATTGGACGGAAAATTCCGGAAGGAGCGCTCTTGTCAGGTCGGATACCGACGTTAGTTCATATGTGTATTATAAATACGGCGGCACGCAGAGTGTCTCAAACGATATATATTACGGCATCGAAACGACATTTATCGCGCAGGCGCAGCTTTCCAGTCTCACCGGTGATTCCGTGGAGATTCAGGCGCGCATCCCTTCTTCAAGATACAACAATGTAGAATATTTGGATCAGGGAAGTGCGATAACGGTGAAGGTGGACTGCACTCCCCCGTCGATACCGCGGCTGACAACTTCTCCGGAGGCAGGTTATGTATTGGGTAACAGCATCCGCGAAGGGCTGTGGTATACATCCCGGCTTGCTCAGCCGCAATACGAGTCCGTGACGGCGAGCGCCTCGGTAGGCGCGGCGGAAAGGGTCTATGCCTTCGTGGTCAACGCCGGTCTCGGCATTACCACCGTAGAAGGCATTATCGCTCAGCTGAATTTACGTCCGGACGTTCCGCTGGACGAAACAGGTTTTACTTATACCGTGGGTTCCGAATATACGGCGACCAGGCAGGATCTCGGGGAGTTTTCCAATGCCCCGAACGCCGACAAGGAAGAAATCGATTTCGGGGCGGAAACAGGGAAATTCAATCCCGTCAATCCGGGGGAGATGGGTTTATTGCTGGTTGCCGTCGACGGGGCGGGGAATTACAGTTATTGGCTCTATTCCGCGTCCGGCAGCAGCGGTGACGGCGTCCAGAGCGCGTCGCTGAGGGTGGACTGGACCGAACGGACGATAGTGCCGTCCTTCACCGTGCCGGGCTCCGAAGATCCCGTGCAGGGTACGGAGGCAGGCACTTATGCGTCGGTATACGTGTTGGCGGGCGACTCCTACCACGACGAAAACGGTAACTTCACCGGCGGAGTTTTCCTTCCCGGAGGCAACCTGAATGCGGCGGCAATAACTTACTCCGTCAAACGCGTCCGATACATAACGCTTAGGGTGGTGATGAGCCCCGCCCAATACAACGCTTTCACGATAGTCAGCTATAACGCCGAAAGCACCGGACGCGGGGGCGAGCCGGTATTTTCGGAGATGGAGGCGAACGGCGTCGTTTACCGCTACTTCGATATCACCTTCCCGACGGATTCCGGCGAGGCGAACTCGTGGTGGGGAAGCTATGCGGGGGAAGGGGAAGACAGTTATTATGCCTATAACAGGTTTTTAAGTGCCCGTGTCAACGCAAGGGTGATACCGACTCTTGCCGAAGGCGCCGACCAACTCGAATTTTATAACGGCATACCGCGGGAGATTTCGACCGGCGGCGTGACGATGACAATGTACGACGGCAGCGAGCTCGGGGGCATTCAGCCCGAAGTAGCCATCGAATATTTCAAAAGGCTGACGATGGTGTTTTACAGTAACGTTAACGCCAACGGTACCAATATTTCGCCGGGCGGCTCCATCGAGGTCGACGGCGTCGAAATTTTTTCCGACTCCGCGAGGGACATGAATACGTTTATGCGCCCCGGGATGCGGTTTGATTTCGAAGTTTCCGACGGCAAAGGCGGTACGATAACAAGAACGTTCTATATTTTCTCTCTGATAGAAAGCAATTGGGAGTGGGAAGTCGACGATTCGGGACAGCCGCTCACACGCGCGACGCGTACGGCGTACGTGATGGAGCTTACCGCGCCCAACGCCACGGGCGGCTTTATAGATGCAGGCACGTACTATTATAGATTGTTTGTAAACGACGACGCCGACTCCAACTTCTATTACGGCGAGACGATAGCGGAGTTCACCATTTCTCCCGCCACGGCAAATCCGAACAATGCGGCGGCTTATAACCGGCTTACTTACGGGCAGTCGCTGGACGAGCTGAAGTTCAGTACCGTTCTTAACGACAACGTTACCGTTATCTATCCCGAAATACCATCAGGTTACGGAGATGACGACAACCTCTTCATCACCGGACCGGACAAAACGAAATATCCTTTCGTCACGATAGGCGATGAACCCTACCCGATGTATTACTCCGTGGGCGGCACCACTTATTATTATACGGTGGGCGGAGTATACGGCGTTTTCAATATAATAACTCCTTCGTCGGGTTCAGCCGATTATATGTTGCCGGGAACAGTGAACGAGATCCACCTGGTGGTAGAGTTCGTGCCGATGACGTTGTCTTTTACGTCGCAGGTGATTGCCGATAATTACAGCCAATTTTTCAAGTTCTTCTATGACGCAAAAACCTCAGGCGGAGCTACCGAATACATCGTCAAGGAAGGCGCGCCTCATGCGGGGAACTACTCGGCGACACGCTTTGAGGTAAATATTTCGATAGATAAACGCGAAATCGAGCTTTCGCCCGACGACGAAAACTATCTGGGCTCCGCGGAGGACGGGCGCTTCGAGTATACCTACGACGAAATGCAGCACATTCCCGTATTCAAAGGGGAGTGGACTTCCGGCGGGGAAGAGATCGTGCCCGGCGAAGAGCTTGACCTGACTATGAAATTTTATCTCTTCGACGACGACGGCGATATTTCGAGCGAAATCAGCGGATTCCCGCAATATGCAGGTTCTTACAGGGTCGCGGTTTCCGTCAATTCCGGCAATTGCAACTATGTAACCGCCGGGGAAGCCTTCTTTATGCTGACTATTCTGAAACAGAAGGTGACGTTGACGCTTACGACGACGGGTTCGAACGAAGACGGCTCCGGATATGTCGGCGGAAGCGGTTCGCTGACGTTCGGAGGAGTGTCGGGCACCCGTTACGACTACTCTCACGAGCTCCGCTACTACTATAACCACCTCGGCACGCCGGAATTCAAGGTGGTAAACGAAAACGGCTTCGAAGTGGGGACGGCGTTTACCTATCAATTGACGAGGGTGCGCTACTTTAATGAAACGGGCATCGAAGTCGACCTTGCCTCCGAGGAGATCTTTGACGCAGCCGGTACGATATACCCGACCGGTTCATATCCCGCGGGAGTATATATTCTTACGATAGGCGTCGGCTCCGAAAATCACGAAGTCGATCCCGAAAATCCGATGGTATTGCGATACAATATCGTTCAGGGGAATTATAACAACAATACCGAATACTTCAACCTGATAGAGCCTACGATAAGGCAGACTTACGGCGATATTGCGTTAGGGGCGGCGCATATGGAGTTCGGTATGAGCCTTATCGACGCCCGCTCGGCGATGGACGGCGGCTCGGTTTATTTCAACTCCTACTCGATCACGGGCGGCATCAGAGAGCCGGTTGCCGGCTTGTTCTTCTTCGAAAGCGAGGAGGATTACCAAGAAAGGTACCCCGATTACACATATACATATACCGACAAAGACGGCGAAGAACTGACTGTTCTGGATGTCAGGTATAACTCCGGCGGCTCGAGGTATGCTTCCCACTTTGTGACGATGTATTGGATGGCGGGCGTCTATAATGACGGCGAGTTCATACCCGATTATAACTTCATGCGCGTCGAAAGAACGGTGGAGATTATCGTGGCGAAGGGCTCGGTGGATTTAAGCGGCGTTACGGCTACCGAAATTATATACGGAGAAAAATTGAATGCTTCGCGGTTCGGCGGCACCGCCCTAACCCGCAGCGGAAACAGGGCGTTTGAGGTGTCGAAGAACGGAGAGGCTTCGGGCTTAGGAAGTATTTCCTTCACTACCCCCGATTTTATCCCCGCCGGCGGGACATATTCCGCGGTGGTCAACTTTTTCCCGGACGATACTGCAAGATATTATTCTTCGGAGTCCGGTTTGGTCAGCGTAAAGGTTTTGGCGCGCGAGACAGTCGTTACCTTTATTCCGACCGGGAACGCGTTGACGCCGGACGACCTTAACGGCGAGATAACCGATACCCTCGAAAACGCGCTGTATCGTATCTATGGCAGTGCGTTTACGAACCCGTTGTTCGAAATGCGTGCCGAAGCCGTCGACGGGCGGCTGGAAGCGGCGGAGAATATCCCGACGGGAACCGTCGACCGCGTGTTTACCTACTATATTGAAGGCAGCGAAAGCGATCACGACTTCGAGTACGAAGGAAAATACTATAAAAGGGCAGATATGTCCGCCACTACCGATGTGGGAAGATATTTTGTCCGCATCGAACTGACAGATGAGAATTATTCCGGCGCGGCTTTTGCGGAGTTCTACGTCATAAAAGCGACGCTGACGCCGCAATACGGCTATATTCCTAATTATACGGTGGAATATTCCGATGTTATTAACGATCTTCGAATCGGCGGCTCCGTCGAAAGTTCGGCGGGCGCCGGCGGCGTTCTGACGGTGTTCGAAGGCTTCTTTACGATAACGGGCATACTCGTCAGGGGCGCCGACGGCTCCGTAACGGTGGCGGAGCTTCCCGATAACTACAATGCGCTTCCCGTCAACTCCGAGGCGCTGCTTGAAAATGTCAGGGTGGCGTTCAGTCCCGACGTAAATGAGGACGTATATCTTAAAAATTTCCGTCCCTTCGAAAGTAATTATACTTTGACGGTGACTAGAAAAGATATCTCCGAAAATATCGTCATTGACGGTCTGTCGGAAGGGGTTTCGGAAAAAGTCTTCAATAACGACGATAAATTCCTCTCGCTTGCGACGACGGCGGAAGGTACCTTCGACGCCGATCCGAAGGGCGAAGGCGTTTCGGTGAGCTTTGTTTACTATGCGGACGGCGCACTTGCCGTCGCAGGCGTCACCAACGCCGGCAGCTACCTCGTGACGGCAAAAGTAGTCGAAGAAGGCTCCGACTATTGCGGCGAGGTGAGCTTTGAATTGATTGTGGCTCCGCACGAAGTGTGGATAGCAAACGAAGCGGTATCGGACGGCAAAGTCCTTACGCCGTACACCGGTACGACATATGCTTTCCTCCCCGAGTTTGAGTTTAAAGAGGGGGAAGAGATAGTCGGCGTCGATCCCTCCGCATTGCCGTATACGGTATCCTATTTATTATATAATTATCCGAACCCCATCCCGGAGCCCTATGAAATAGGGAGCTACCGCATGGATATAGTCATCGGGAATACCAACTATATTGCACGGGCGGCGGACGGTACGGATACCTCTTCCGGTGTCAGCCTGGGGCTCGATATTCATCCTTGCATTACGGCTCTCGGCAATACCGAACAGACCTATAAGCCCGAAGGGAAGCCCGATCCCGTTACGCCGATTTATACGGCAGGGCACCCGGAGCTCAATTATTTGGTTTCTTACTTCGATGCCGACGGCAATGAGGTAAGCGTCGAAAATGCGGGCGAATATAAAGTCGTCATAAAGTATGTCGGCGTCAACGGGCTGAACTACGAATACGTCGGCACCCTCACCGTAAATCCTCTGGAAGTCACCGGTTTCCTGCAAGAAACTTATCGGCATGTCTATGACGGGTCGGAGTACAGAATCGAAAAACAATACGTTTTGCAATATTCCCTTCAGACGATAGCCGAATTTTCCTATTATGACGAAGACGGAAACAAAACAGAAAATCCCGTAAATGCCGGCGTCTATACCGTGAAAGCCGTAGTGCCGGAAGGGGAAAACTTCGCGGGCTCGGACGAATGCCTGCTGAATATCTCCCCCGCGGCTCTTAAAATGACGGGAAGATTGCCGTCGATAACGATGTACTACGGCTCCGACAAGGAAATATTCAACGGTATTCTGAAAGAGATGGGCGGCACGTGGTCGTTCGTAAACGGGTATAACGAGGTAATTCCGGGCGCTTTTGTCATCGACGAAAGCGATGATACGGCAGTGCTTCTGCCTACCTTCGGAACAGGTACCAGAAGAATAAAAATAGTCTTTAAACCGGGGCTGTATGTCGACTCTGAGGAAGGGAAACTTTACGCCGTCAATTATTCGGAGTACGCCGCAACCGTTTCTGTCAATATATTACAACGTGACATAAGCGATGCAATCAGGATAGCGGGCGAGCCGGAATATAATCCGGAGCGCGACGCGTATATCATCGAAAGCTCGTTTACCGGCGCTTCGCAACCACTTTCCTATATCGTTACGGACGGCGTCGAGGATTATTCCGTGCAGGTAACTTTGACGTATAACGGTTCGAAAACGGCGCCGAGAGCGGCGGGAGAGTATCGTGTCGGAGGATACGTCAGTGACGCAGCGTACAGCGGAGAATTCAAAGGCGTCCGACATGAAACGGACGAAGACGGGAATATCGTCTATAAGCCGCTCCTGTTTATAATTGACTCCGCAAAGCCGATAATAGACTACTCGGGCGTCAGAGTTACGATAGACGGAACGCAATACAGCCGCGTGCCGCTTGATACCGAAATCACCATAGACATGATTTCCGGTTTGAAGGCAGGCATACCCGGCATCGACTCCATAGAAGGGAAATGGTCTTTGGTGGACGGCAAGGCGACGATTTCGAAAGCCAATGAAAATTACGTCAAAGTACGCTTTGCGCCAAACGACCAGAGTTCTTACTATACCATAACCGCCGAAATCGTAATAATGGGTGACGGCGTCGATCCGGAGATAATATTTAACAACGTCGATACTACTTTCACATACGGAAAGACGTTGAAAGAAATACTTAGTGAATACGACTTCTCAGCCAACATCGGAGGGGAATTTACCTTCTATTCCGCAAACGGCGCGATCGACGGGGACTACATTCCTTCGACAAACGAGACTCTTACCTATACCTTCACCCCGAGTGCGGAAAATATTGAGGTATTCAATGTCATATCCGGAACATTCAAGCCTGTCGGCGGCAAAAAGGAGCTTACTGTAGGTGAGGACGTAACTTTAAACGCCTTCGGGTATTTCTTCCTGCATGACGGAAATGAATACGCCGAGGGTGACCTGAACTTCGTCTTCGGGATAACCGGACAAGACGATGCCGACATGACGGAAGGCTTCGGGTATGAAGTATTTAACTTCGCCGCGATATCCTTGGAAAACCCAGTGGCGGCGGGCGGCACTATCCAAACCCGTATAGAAATCGCGTTTACTCATCCGAACTATGTGCTGGTCGATGAAAACGACGGCGACTATTTATATGTGCTTTCAAGCGTGCACGTCTATTTCAAAGTCACGGATATCGATTATAACGAAAGCAAAACCTATGACGGCGAAGCGCCGACGGAGGAGGAGCTTGAAATCCGCGCGGGCGGCACGGAAACAACCGTCGGCTTTGTCATTGACGAGGTCAGCCGTGACGGAAAAGTCATAGAAGACGGCTTGGCGGGCATAGTCGGAGCAGGGGAGTACATTATAAAAGTGCACATCGAAGGAAGCTCCGCAGAAGATATGCTGAGCGGGAATGCGGAGCAGAAATACTACGGCGTCTTCGAGCTTCCGTATACGGTGGAGCCAGAGGATCTTAGCGACTATATTGTCATTTACGGCACCGAAAAAACCTACGGAGAGACGGTAAGGGTGTACGGAGTCCTTAACGGCATAGAGATAGGAGAAGAATTCGGCTTCGATATCAGATACTATGATTCGCAAGGTGCTTTGTTGAGCGCGGTTCCCGTCGACGCGGGAAATTACTCCGTGGAAGCTGCCATTTCCGGGAATACAAATTACACCGGTTCGGCGCGTGCGGATTACATTATAAATCAAGCCCCGGCTACGATAACCTTTACGGGTTCAGGCGCCGGCGGATACTCTTTCGACTACGACGGTCTGAGTAAGAGAGCCACCGTCAGCGTTTCAAACAACCTGACGGAGTCCGGAGTGGCTATTACATATTATAAGGGAACGAGCGTCGTCACTGCTCCCGTCGACCCCGGCACTTACAGAGTGGTAGCGCAAATAACCGACAAGAACTATTACGGTTCAGCCGAGACGACGCTGACGATAAACAAGGCGCCGCTTCAATTGACCACCACGCCCGAGGTTTCCGGCATCACGTACGGCACAAAGGTGAGCGCTGCGGTGGTTTCCGACAACTTCGTCGTCCACACCGTCGGCTTCAACTCGACCGTTGACGGAAAGTTTGTACCCGTCAACCCCGACGAGATACTTCCCGCAGGCACTCACTCCGTCAGATACATATTCAAGCCCGAACTCGACTTTTACGAGGAGCTGACGGTGACTTTCAACGTCACCGTCGAAAAAGCGGTTATTCAGATTACCGTTCTGAACCCCGACGAAAACAACAGGTTGGTCTACGACGGCACGCCGAAGGAGCCCGTAGTCATTTCGGATCAGGGCATAGGTTACAGGAAGGAGTTCCGTAACGAAGCGGGCACACTGCTTTCATCCGCCCCCTCCGAAGCGGGGAACTATTCGGTAACCTATACCATAAACGACCCCAACTACACCGGCAGCAACATCGTGGAATTTACCGTTCACAAGGCGGAATTGTCGGTTGAAGCGTCCGTGCTTCCGGAGTCGGTTCAGGTCAGGTACGGCGCCAAACTTTCAACCGGCATTTTCAGCGGAACAATGGTATATGTTCCGGGCGCGGGCGGAGTAGCCGGCAGCTTTACCTTCGTCGAGGGCGATATAGTGTTGGGAGATGTGGGGCTTTACGAAGGAAGAGCCTACATTTTCCGTCCGAACAACTCCCAAAACTATGCCGAGTACAGAGGAACGGTCACCGTCAACGTCATTAAAGCCGACGCCATAGTGACCGGAAAAGATGTCTTCGAATTCGTCTACGGCGACGATTTGAGAAGCGTTGCGGCGGCGCCTTACCTCAGCTTCACGACTTCGCCTGCCAATCTGACGCTTGTCTCCGAAGAGTACAACGAGTGGCTTAATGGGCTTGCAAACGGCGTCACGGACGGGCTCGTCTCCGAGACTTTCGAAGCCAGGGTGGAGAATAAAAACTACACCGGTACCAGAAAGTTTACGATAATTATCAATCCCCGTCCGATAAACCTCATATACAGAATCGCTGCTGCGGGCGGCGCAATGACCGAGGTAAAAGATCAGATAACCGTCAATTTCGGCGCATCCGCCGATTTTAAGGTCGCAATCGATCCCTCGTCCATTCCCGAAGGACTCCTCACGAATGAGGAACTCGCCGAAATGGAAAACGGACTCATCGTCCGTTACCATGACTACGTCGAACTCATTTCGGAATTGGGTGAAGGTTCTACCGTCAAGCCGAACTCCGTCGGAGAATACATCGTTTCCGTAAGTACGGGGCTTGCAAAGCTGTTCACGGTATCGGAAGACACTAAGTATATCAACTATACCGTAAACCGCGGCAAGGTCGAATCGATAACCTTCAATACCTCGCTGCTGACGCAGACCTACGGAAACGCCATTACGATACCTAGCGTCACCACCGTGCCGTCCGGCGTTTCGGTGGAAGTTCGTTTCGTTGGGCTGGAGTATGTTCCTTCGGCTGCCGGAGAATATCCCATTTCCGCCGTCGTTACGGACTCCAATTACAACCCCGACACGGTAAACGGCATGTTGAGGATACTCCCGAAAGAGATCCCCATCGTCAACCCCGTAGCTTACGATAAAGCTTACGACGGTTTGTCGAATATCCGCGTCACGGCAGAGCTCGGCGGCATTATCGTCGGCGACGAAGTGACGCTGTCGCTGACGGCTATGACCGAAGGCGGCTCCGCAGAAGTCGGCGTGCACAGGGTGGTGCTGACTTCGTGGACGCTTGGCGGTCTGGACGCAGCAAACTACACCGTCAGGGAACCCATCTACAATTTGACCGCAAAGATAACTTCCAACATGGTGGTCGACCCCAATACGGAATCCTATATCACCACGGACGGCGGCTTCTCTTCGAATATTACCGTCGATTTCACCGAGGTGAAAGAGGTGAGGAACGAAACCAATATCTTCACGAGGCTGTTCGGGCAAAAAGCCACCGTTCAGACGATATCGGTGCGCGAGAACGGTCTCGATAAGGTGCTGGACAGGCGCGTCAAGTTCTACGTCCGCATTCCGGACGAGTACCTCGGGTGCAAAAATCTCACGGTAGAAGGGCTCGGGAATCTTTCCGGTATCACCAACTTTACGAGGGAAGGCAATTACATCACCTTCTATGCCGATTCCTCCGGTGAAATAGTCTTCTATACCACCGATTTCCCGTATTGGGTGATAATAATCATTGCCGTTTTGGCAATAGTGATACTCGGATTGATAGTGATATTGATAGCTGCGCCGCTGAGGAGAAGAAAACGTATCCCCGACGGAGCGAGAAAGATATACAAGTGGCGCGAAAACGCCGGAAGTGTGGAGGAGGCTTACAGGCGCAAAGTCAAGGCGCAGATCGAGGACAGGAAACGCAAATGGAGATATTAAAGAAAATTCCCGTCACAGCCGCACTCCTTATAATAATTTTTGCTATAGCCGTTTCAGGGAACGCCGCGGCGTTCCCTGCGCACGCTGACAATCAATCGGACATAGGCGGAGGTTCTCTCCGCATTGACATTGCTCCGATGGCAAGTAACGAGTCGTCGATGACAGCACCTTCCTTCTATTCGGGAGGCGTTTGGGGTCAGGACGAAAAAACAGGGGAGTACTCGGTTTTAAACGGTGCCGTCATTTCCGTCAAGGTTCCGGCTGACGCCGAAACTTACGTTGCCTACGACCTCGACGTCAACGCCGATATCTATGCCATAAAAGGGGATAAGACGGTGGGCGGAGTGCCGTATATGAAACTTCCCGACTCCGACTCCGACAAGGGTAAAGTCTATACCAACCACGACTACTCCGAGGAGTTTGCGGGCAGTACTGTGGGTAAACTATACCCGATGTCCTGGAAATTTCTCGGATATTCCCAAGACAACAGTCAAAAACAGTTCGTCTTCAGGCTGGGAGCTGCGGGCGAGATCAATATAAGGATAGAAAAAAACGGCGAATACGAGACAGAAAGTTATCTCGTCGACAACATCGACTGGATGGGTCCTACACCTGTTTATAACGACGACGTCGGCGGATATATGTTCGGAGTGCAGTCGGGGTCTCACGACGGAATGGCTACCTACGCCGCCAGAGTGGAGTTCACCGATTACTATCCCGCCTCGGTGCCGCACGCAGCTACTTCGGGGATATTTAAAATATACGTGCTCCGCTTTGACGAAGAGCTGGGAAGCGGCGAATCCACCGACATTACCGCCGACAATATCGAAGATATTCAAGAGGAACACATCGTTTACCACAAAGCGTATAATGAAAACCTGACGATAAGAAGGCACGTCGCAAGATTCGATGTCAACAGGGACGGCTGGTACTATTATTTTACGATGGACAGGGAAGGGAATAGTGCCATCGGACCGCTTCTCGACCACGAATTGAAGATCTCGGGCGACCCTGACTACGTCATAATACAAAAAATTCAGGGTGGCACCGCCAATGTCGATGTCTCCGGCATCATTCAGCAAGCCGAAGTGCTTCTCGAAAATCACGCCCCGGGCAGCGAACACCCCGTGAATGAGGAACTTTACAACGATTGTATGGACTCCCTCACGGAACTGACGTTCGCTTTCAGAACTCTCGGTACAGACGAGGAGTCGAGGCTGAAAAAGGCTGAATTGTACAATATTTGGCTCAATGGTCCGTACGACCGCTTCCGGAAAGCCGTAAGTTCCGGGGAGGAGTTCGTGACCGAAGAGGTTTTGAACGACTATCTTCTTGAAGATATCGGTTACTTTTCCTACGCGGGGCTCGAGACGGCTATTAACGGTAAAGGCGGCGACCCCGTTACGTTAAGAATAGTGCTGGATACGATGTCGGACAAAGCGAACGGATATAACGACATTTTGTCGGCTGCGGCATTCCGCGGAAAAGTCATCCGCGTGGAGTACTCGGTTTTACTTGACGGCGAAATGCTTCCGGAGGAGCTCTTCGACGGTGAGTTCAGCCTCGACATAAACCACGACGGGCTCAGATGCCTCTTCGTCACGGGCGGCGAGGACGGATATGTCGTTTCCGATATCGAAGGGGTCGATTTCGACAGGATTATGCTTTCCGCGCCGCACGGCGTGATATATCTTGTGGTAGAAGAAGCCGACAAGTTGACTCCGTTGTGGATTGCCTTGTCGGTAGCAGGCGGCTTAGTTATCGTCGCTGCGGTTATATTGATAGTATTCAGAAAGCGGATTTTCACAAAATCCGGAAAAAAGGCTTCCAAAAGCGTGAAAACGGGAGCCGATTCCGCAAAATCGGAAAACGACGGCAAAAAAGCGGAGAGCACCTCGGAAAAGAGCGTTTCCAAGTCAAAAACCGTCAAACAAACTAAATCCGTCGAAGTGACGAAAACAGATGTTTCGGGTGGAAAAAACAATTCGGGTAAAGGAGATTACGACGACTGACGTCCTTAACGGGTGAAAGATGAAATATTTTAAAAAGTGTATCGAATATCTGTTTAAGCTGGAACACGGAAAGCGTTTCCTGATCCTCTTCTTGTTTGCCGTCCCGACAGGGGTGGCGGCATCGGTTGCGATGCCTTTCGGAGTTGTGACGAAGTGGCTTTCTGCATTTAACGAGGCGCCTTCTTTCGAAGAGGCTTGGAACTTTAACGGCGTTGTCAACGAATTGGTGGCTGGGGTCGCCGTTCCGGTATGCTTTATACTGGCGCTGTTTTTCCTCTCCGTAATGGCAACGATAATAGCAAGGAGCCTCCGCGTCGGCGTTTTTAAACCGGAAAGCGTCTTCCGCGACTTTAACGAAGGCTTTATTCCCGTACTGCACGGCGTAGTCGTCTACTTTGTAGAGGCACTGCTCATCAAGGTGCTGATGACCCTCTTATTGGCGCTTGTTTCTACGTCCAAATCCGTCTGGCTCGCCGCCACGCTCTCCGTGCTGATAATAATTATGGCGTATATCGGCTTTTTCATGCTGGTGACGCTGGGGATATTGTACCTTCCATTCATGAGTTTTAACGGTCTGGGCGCCTTTGCGGCATTTACGCAGGCGGCGGGGAAACTCTCCGGCGGCACTTACAGAAGAATGTCCTTTGCAGTCCTCGTTCCGGCGGCTATGGTGCTTGTCATCTCTCTTTCGGTGGGCGCTGCGGGGAGTGCCGTAGCTTCCGTCATCGTGGAAAGTCTTCTGAATGCGGCGCTCATTACCTACCTTACTGCGCTCGCGTTCGTGTCGTATTACGAGATTTTGGGGTTGCAAAGGGAAGATTATCCGAGAGACTTTTTCTATTACAAACCCCCGAGGAGGCGCTAGCATGAACCTTAGACATTCGCTTTCACTGACGGTTTCGTCGGTGACGTTGGTATTGAAGGTGTTGATTTATACAACGGTGCTGTTTTTGATAGCTTTTTCTCTGTTTATGGCTATAACAGAACCTATTATAGAGTCGTTCGGCGAAGATTTCGACCTCATTGCCGAGATTGAAGAAGATTTAGGAGCGCTGGCGGGACAAAGCGAAGGCGGACCGCTGAAAGCCTTTGTCGAATCCAACTCCGACGACATCGTCCGCGCAGCCGTTCTGTACGTGTTGTTGTTTGTGCTGATCCGTTTCGGAGTGGCTTTTTCGCTGATTCCAACGGCGTTCGTTCTTTACAATAAGATGAGTACCGGCTTCAACGCAGGCTTTATAAACTCCACCGTCGCGACCGGCGGCAAAGCGGCGCTCTATGCGCTGACTTATACCGCAATAACGGTGCCCGCAGACATCGTAATTTTGGTTATAGGCTACTTTTTGACGTCTTTCCTCGGAAGCGCAATCGGCGTCGCGGGACTTGCCGTAGCCATTTTGCTGACGTTTGCGCTCGGTGCGTTCCGCCTTGCGATGACGGCGAGATGGGCGCCGGAGATGATAGCCGAGAACCTTAAATTCCGTCGTTCCGCAAGCGGCTTTTTCAATAATTTCGATTGGAGCTACGTCAAGGAAATCTTCCCTTCGATGCTGATGATGCTGATTTTTGTTTCGGGTATCATCGTCACTACCGCCGTATCGACTTTCGGTATAATTCCGATAGTGGTGCTGCCGTTGGCGTTCGTGTGGTACACGGCAATTTCTGCCGTCGGATACTTCAACTTCAAGAAGAGAAAGTACTACATCGACGAAAGAGTGATAGATCCGCAAAACAGGTTCTAGAATAAATCAGATATAGTATATTCCGTCGAAAAAAATAAAATTTAGGATACCAAAAAAGATATTAATGGATACCGAAATGAAGATAGGATACGATCACGGAGAATTGGATTTCATTGTTCCGAACGGAAGACTTTTAGGCGTGTTGGAGCCCAACAAGGTTGAAATCGGCTTGACGGGAGCGGAGGCTGTGGAGTACGCCCTCGATCACCCGATAGGCGATGTAAAAGTCGAAGAGAAAGTTCGCCCGGGTGATAAGGTCTGCATAATTGCTTCCGACATCACCCGCCCGATGCCGTCGAGAACGGCTTTGCCGCCTCTTGTAAAAAGACTTAACGCCGGGGGAATACCCGATTCCGATATGGTGATAGTTTTCGGGCTCGGCAGCCACAGGAAGCACACCGAAGAGGAAAAGAAATATCTTATCGGGGAGCTTTACGGACGGATAGAGTGTGTCGATTCCGACCCGGACGACGTCGTGAGACTCGGTGTTACGAAGCACGGCACTCCCGTGGATATATTCAGGAGGGTGGCGGAAAGCGATTTTATCATCTGCACCGGGAACATAGAATATCATTACTTTGCGGGTTATTCGGGCGGCGCCAAGGCGGTGATGCCCGGCGTTTCCACTCCGGACGCCATCCGTGTCAACCACAGCATGATGGTAGGTGCCGAGGCGTATGCCGGCAATATGCTTTCTCCCGTCAGACAGGATATCGAGGAAGCAGGGGATATTTTGGGGATAGACTATATTTTAAACGCCGTTTTGGATGAGCACAAACAAATAATTTATTGCGTAGCGGGCGATGTCACGGCGGCTCATCGTCGGGGCGCGGCTTTTTTGGATAAATTATACAGGATTCCGCTTAAAGAGCAGGCGGACATAGTCGTGGTCTCTCCCGGAGGGTATCCGAAGGATCAGAATATGTACCAGGCGCAAAAGGCTTTGGACAACTCCAAACACGCCGTCAAAGATGGCGGTACGATAATCTGGGTGGCGGGCTGCAAGGAAGGGCTCGGCAGTGCTCTCTTTGAAAAGTGGATGACGAGTTATTCTCCCGAGGAGATGATCGAAAACATCAGAAATGATTTCAAACTCGGCGCTCACAAGGCGGCTGCGATAGCCCTCGTCATGAAAAAAGCCGAAATCTGTTTGGTTTCCGAGCTTCCGGACGACTTTGTGCGCTCGATGGGGTTTATTCCCTTTTCTTCTCTCGAACAGGCATTCGCACAAGCTACCTTGAAACAGGGCGAAGATTCCACCGTCTACGTCATGCCGTACGGTGGCTCCACCCTTCCGATTTTCGAAGGCGAACAGCAAAAAATGCGTTGACAAGCAGCAAAAAAAGATATATTATTTTAATATGAAAACAGCAACCTTCTGCTTTAACTTTTTCGGTTTTTTCGGATTTACCGGCAATGAAAACGGTATCGCTTGAAGGTGCGCAATAAATTTTCAAAAAATTCGAAACCGCACCGAAAAAAGTGCGGTTTTTTCATAAAGGAGTGATTATGAAAGCAACAGACGCCAAACTCAAAATCGACGCTATCGACGACGAAATAGCTTCGCTTTACGTTAAGCGCATGCAACTTGCCGCCGAAATTTTTTCCGACGCGAAGCGCGATGTCAGTGTTACCGACGGCACTTTGGTCGAAAAAGCCACGGTCAACAGAGTGACGAAGTCGATGCCCGACGACATGAAACTCTACGCAAAGCAGCTTTTCGACGCCATTTACAACACGGCGCGAGCTTACGGCAGGGAGTCGCGCGGGCTTCCGTCGAAGGTGCGCACCGAAATAGACTTAGCCCTCGAAAAAGGGGAGGAAACTTTTCCGGTCTCCGCAACGGTAGCCTGTCAGGGAGTGGCGGGTGCTTACGCTCAGATTGCAGCCGATAAAATGTTCCCGATAGCCGACATCCTCTATTTTAAGGATTGGGACGCCGTCTTCGGCGCCGTCGAGAGGGGACTTTGCGACTTCGGCGTGCTCCCGATTGAAAACAGCTCCGTGGGTTCCGTCAACGCCGTTTACGACCTTATGCGAAAGCACAGCTTCCATATCGCCAGGGCGATCCGCCTCCGCGTCCAACATTACCTTCTCGCGAAACCCGGCACCGAAGCGAAAGACATAACCGAGATTTACTCCCATAAGCAAGCCATCGAGCAATGCTCCGATTTTTTAAAAACAATTCCGGGTGTCAAAGTCACCATCGTCGAAAATACCGCTGTCGCCGCGAGGAAAGTCAAAGAGTCCGATTCCGCTTCGGTAGCGTGTATAGCTTCTGAATCCTGCGCCGGCATTTACGGGCTCAAAGTTTTGAAACAAAACATTCAGGACAACGACTTAAACTATACCCGCTTCATAGCCATTTCAAAGGACATGCACCTCTATGAAGACGCCGATAAAATCTCAATTATGGTAAACCTTCCTAACGAAACCGGGAGCCTGAACCGCATTTTAAATAAGTTCTCCACATTAGGATTGAACCTCACCAAACTTGAAAGCCGACCGATGGGCAACACCGATTTTGAGTTTGCTTTCTACTTTGATTTCGAAGGAAGAGTCGACAGACCGGAAGTCAAGAATCTACTCTCGGAACTCGAGAACGAATGCGTAAGGTTTATGTTCCTCGGTTCTTATAAACAATTATAATTTTCTTCCCGCGATTTAAAGTAAGAAACCTTTATTGCTCGCGAAAACAGACCCTTATAAAAAAGTTCGTACCCCGTACGGACTTTTTTTCATAAGGAGCTATTGATTGCGGGAATAAAATTATAATTGTTTACCCGCGTATTGAGACGCTCTCGGGGTCGCCTTTCCGCGAAGTGTACAAAATTTATAGGTCTACACCCTATGGGCGCCTCCGGTCATGTACATCTTAGGCGGAGCGCGAAGCTCGTGGCTTGCCTCGCAACAACGCGTAGATTTGATTTATTATTGAGATAGTTACCCGCTTTAACGGTCTCTGTTAAAGAAATAATGTTTCGAGTCAATCTGACGGTTCCGCTCCGCCTTTTTCGAACAAAAACAAAACCTTTATTGCTAGGTTGTTTTGTTTTTGTTCGAGGTTTCGCCGCAAGCGGCGACAAGGTGGTCGCTCTGCTCCGATTAGACTTAACCCA
>CALVTP010000015.1 GCA_944362765.1 uncultured Clostridia bacterium
GCGCTTTTTTATCTTTTGTAAAGTAATCGATTCAGCGATTAGTCTTGGGGATTGTTGATAGCCGCCTGCGCTGCCGCGAGGATAGCGATCGGGACGCGGTACGGAGAGCAGGATACATAGTTCAAGCCGACTTTGTGGCAGAACTCGATGGTTGCGGGATCGCCGCCGTGCTCGCCGCAGATACCGAGCTTGATGTTCGGTCTGGTGGACTTACCTTTTTCGGCAGCTATCTTGACGAGTTCGCCTACGCCTTCCTGATCAAGCTTGGCGAAGGGATCGGATTCGAAGATCTTCTTCTTGTAGTAGTCTCCGAGGAACTTGCCCGCGTCGTCACGGCTGAAGCCGAAGGTCATCTGGGTTAAGTCGTTGGTACCGAAGGAGAAGAACTCCGCTTCTTTTGCGATCTTGTCGGCGGTGATGGCGGCGCGCGGTATCTCTATCATCGTGCCGACCATGTATTCGACGCGGACGCCCTGCTCTTTCATGACCGCTTCGGCGGTTTCGACGACGACTTTCTTGACGTAAGCAAGCTCTTTGACATCTCCGACAAGCGGGATCATGATCTCGGCTTTGACATTCCCGCCGTCCTTGTTGACGGCGATAGCCGCTTCGATGACGGCACGGGTCTGCATCTCGGCGATTTCCGGGAAGGTGATGGCGAGACGGCAGCCGCGGTGACCGAGCATCGGGTTCATCTCGTGCAGGCTGTGAACGGTCTCGAGGAGGCTTTCATAAGAAATGCCCATATCCTTTGCGAGAGCGCGGATGTCCTCTTCCTTGCTCGGCAGGAACTCGTGGAGCGGCGGATCGAGGAAGCGGATGGTGACGGGATATCCCTTCAACGCCTTGTAGATACCGATGAAGTCGTTTCTTTGCATCGGGAGAATCTTGGCGAGAGCGGCTTTCCTTTGTTCGACGGTGGAGGAGACAATCATCTCTCTCACGGCGGCGATTCTGTCGCCTTCGAAGAACATGTGCTCCGTTCTGCAAAGTCCTACGCCCTGAGCGCCGAAATTATAGGCGACGGAAGCGTCGTGCGGGTTGTCGGCGTTGGCGCGAACCTGGAGTTTCTTATACTTATTTGCCCAATCCATGATGATTGCGAAGTTACCCGAAGTGTCGGGGTCGACCATCGGAATGGAGCCTTCGTAAACGTTACCGGTGGAGCCGTCGAGAGAAATGACGTCCTGCTTGGTGTATTTCTTGCCGGCGATGGTGCAGATACCGCTTTCCTCGTCGATTTCGACGGCGCCGCAGCCACAGACGCAGCAAGCGCCCATACCTCTGGCGACGACGGCGGCGTGGGAAGTAAGTCCGCCTCTGGCGGTCAGGATGCCTTCGGCAGCCTGCATGCCTTCGATGTCCTCGGGAGAAGTTTCGATACGGACGAGGACGACTTTTTCGCCTGCTTTTGCACGCGCCTTGGCTTCCTCTGCGGTGAAGCAGATCTTACCGCAAGCGGCGCCGGGGGAAGCGGGAAGTCCGCTCGCGATGGGCTTCGCTTTTTTGAGAACGGCTTTGTCGAAGGTGGGGTGGAGAAGGTCGTCAAGCTGTTTGGGCTCTATTTTCAGAAGCGCTTCCTGTTCCGTGCAAAGTCCTTCTTTTACGAGGTCTACCGCAATATTGATGGCGGCAAGCGCGGTACGCTTTCCGTTACGGGTCTGGAGCATATAGAGGTTGCCGCGCTCGATGGTGAACTCCATGTCCTGCATATCGTGGAAGTAGTTTTCGAGCTTGTTGCAGATTTCCACGAAACGGTCGTAGACTTCGGGGTTGATTTCCTTCAATTTGTCTATCGAAGAGGGAGTGCGGATACCGGCGACGACGTCTTCGCCCTGAGCGTTCATCAGGAATTCGCCGAACAGCTTCTTTTCGCCGTTAGCAGGGTTACGGGTGAACGCAACGCCGGTACCGGAGGTTTCGCCCATGTTGCCGAAGACCATCGACTGAACGTTGACGGCGGTACCCCATGAGGAAGGAATGTCGTTCATCCTGCGGTAGACGATGGCGCGTTCGTTGTTCCAGCTGCGGAAAACGGCTTTGATGGCGCCGACAAGCTGTTCGCGGGGATCCTGCGGGAAGTCCTCGCCCACTTTTTCTTTGTAGAAGCCTTTGAACTCCTTGATCAGCACTTTGAGGTCGTCGGCGGTCAGTTCGGTGTCGAGGGTAACGCCCCTTTCGGCTTTGATCTCGTCGATAAACCTTTCAAAGTTGGCTTTTTCAACGCCGGTGACGACGTCGGAATACATCTGAATAAACCTTCTGTAGCAGTCGTAAGCAAATCTCGGATTGCCGGTGAGTTTTGCAAGCCCTTCGACGGAAACATCGTTGAGCCCGAGGTTCAGAATGGTATCCATCATGCCGGGCATCGAAGCTCTGGCGCCCGATCTTACCGAGACAAGGAAGGGGTTGTCGTAATCACCGAACTTCTTGCCGGTCTCTTTTTCCAAGATCTCGAGTTTTTGGAAGACTTGCTCGATGATTTCGGGAGCGATCTGCTCGCCGTCATCGTAGTACTTCGTGCATGCCTCCGTCGTGATGGTGAAGCCGGGGGGCACGGGCATTCCGAGCTTGGTCATTTCGGCAAGGTTAGCGCCCTTGCCGCCGAACTTGGCTTTGTCTTTGCCGTCAGCGTCTCTGAACAGGTAAACATACTGTGTCATAAAAACTTCTCCTGTATTTATTTCGTATTTGCGTAGTCGCGTTATAGATTTATTTATGGAGATTATACAAAATTTCTTGCGCGCGTGCAAGCGTTTTTCAAAAGCTTGTAAAAATTAGAGGAGTGAGCCCTGCGAAAAGCTCACCCTTTCAACAATTTCAACGTCTTAAGTTCTCCGCCTTCCCGTTTGAACAACCGCTCCAGCCACAATATCGCCGCCACCAATTCGGCGCGGGAAAAGTCAAGACAGGCAAGCTCCTCTTCGTCGGCGTGCTCCGCCGCCGAAATGAGACTTCCTACGTGCCCGGGAATGACGAAAGTATCCGGATCCGTCCCTATCTCCCTTAAAAGTCCGGTCATGAACCGAAGAAGGTATATGTAAGGATGGGCTTCGCCGTAATTTATTCCGAACAGCGCTTTCAGCCCCGACATAAACTCCTTCTCCGCCTCAACCCCCTCCGTCGTAAAAAGTTCGAGTGCTTCCGTAACCGCAGCCGCCGCTAAATTTTTTTCGGGATCCACCCACGTGTTGAAAAATTGGTCTATGACCTCCACCCCCGTCACGACATAAAGACCGCTCCCCTTTTGAAGAGTATATTCGGCGTAGCAATTCGGAGAGGCTCCTGCTTTTAATTTGGACTTTGGGCTCTTGACGGAGCGTATTCGGGAGACTAATTTCCCGATTTCGGGACATAATAAGACCAGCAATTTATCGGACTCCCTGTAATCGGTTGCGTTCAGACAAATAGCTTTAACCGTCTTCAACATGCCTCGATTTCTCCTTCAGCGCCCGGTACAGCATATAGTAGCCCGGGGCGCCGCTTCTCAAAAATGCTTCGTAAAAAATCTTCTCCGCGCTCTTTTTCTCCATACATCCATTATGTCTCGGGACAGTCTTTCTATGCGGGGCGAGGGAAGGAGTTACCGTTTTTTAACCCGCTGAGGTCACACGTCCTTATTTTTGTCGTAGCCGAGATTGGCTAAAATGACGTCGTCGTCACGCCAATCCTTTTTGACTCTCACCCAAAGCGTCAGCAATATCTTGTCCCCCGTCATCGCTTCGAGATCCTCGCGGGCGTACTCCGATATCTTTTTTATCATCGAACCGTTTTTACCCAGAATTATCGGCTTGTGCTGCGCTTTCTGACAGATGACGTCGGCGTCTATTTCCAATGTGCCCGACGGGCGGTAGCCGTATTTATTGATGGTGACGGCGACTCCGTACGGGATTTCCTTGTCGAGGAGTCTCAACGCCTTTTCCCTTATTATCTCCGACGCCATAAAGCGCATATTTCTGTCGGTATAGACGTCCTCGGGGAATAATCTCACGCCGAACGGCAGCAATTTTTCGACTTCCGAGATTAAAACCGAGGTGTTTTTCCCTTTCAGAGCCGAAATCGGCACCACCGCTTTCAGATCGGATATCCCGTTCAGCTCGGAGAGGATCTCAGCCACCTTTTCCTTTGTCACCCTGTCTACCTTGTTGACCGCCGCCACCGTAGGCACCGACTTGGCTTCGGCTTTCAGACGTTCGAAGTCCCCTTCTCTCAATCCCTTTTCCGCATCGATGACGTAAATCACGCAATCGACGCCGTCTTCCGCCGCTTTGACGGAGCGCATCATAAAGGTTCCGAGCTTGTTGCCGGGCGTGTGGATGCCCGGAGTGTCGACAAAGATGATCTGCGCCTTCGGAGAGTTTAAAATCCCTAAAATTTTGTTTCTGGTCGTTTGCGGTTTCCACGAAACAATAGCCACTTTTTCACCGACGAGCTCATTTATGAGAGTCGACTTTCCTGCGTTCGGGCGCCCAAGTATCGCGGCAAAGCCGCAGCGCAAAGAAGGCTCTTCGCTTGCGGAAACCTCGGGCGCGTCCTCATCGCATCCGACGTCGGTATCGGCATTTTCTTCGACCTCTTTGTCTTCGTCGTCGAAAACGGGCACGGCGGGTTCTTCGAAGTAATCGCGTCCCACACCCGACTCCGCTAAAATCTCCTGCTGAAGCGCCTCTGTTTTAATGCGGTCGCTCTCTTCTATATGGTCGAAGCCCATCAGATGCAAAAATCCGTGCAGTGCCAAAAAGGCGTACTCGCGGGCGACGGAGTGCCCGTACTCGGCGGCTTGCCCGGCGGCTCTGTCTCTTGCGATGTATACTTCCCCGAGGAGTACCGCCCCCGTTTCGGGGTCGATGTCGGAGTAGTCCCCTTTGCTGAACGGAAAATCCACCCGCTCCTGCGCGGGAAAGCTCAACACGTCGGTGACGGAGTCCACTCCGCGCTCATTCCGGTTTAAGGTGTGTATCTCCTCGTCGGGGAGGGAAGCTATCTCCGCCGATATGTCTTCCTCGGAGACGCCGAGGTGCCTCATCGCGGCGTTCAGAACGGTTCTGACGGATTTATAAGGAATGTCGTAAAGTTCTATCATTTTTTGTCAATCTCTTCGGTCTTTTCCGATGCTTCAAGGCAGAATCAGTCTTTCTTTTCCCTGTCGCGGTTATTATTGTCGTATTGGATGCGGGCGTGGTACATCGAGGGAATGGCTTTTACAAGAGTGTCTTCGATTTCGTCCAGATCCTTATAGGTTATCGGGCACTCGGTGAACTGACCGAGGTCGGCTTTTTGCTTTATCATGTTGTGGACGAGAGCTCTGAAGTCCTTCGGAGAGTTCATCTTCTCCGCGAGCGCCCTCGAAGCCGCCTCGACGGTGTCGGTTATCATTAAAATCGCCGCCACTTTGGTGCGGGGTTTGGGTCCGGGGTAGCTGAATTCCTTCCTGTCGAGGTTGTCCTCGGTGAGGTTTTGCGCCTTATAGAGGAAGTAATTGACGGGCGTGGTGCCGTGGTGCTGTAAGGCGCAATCGGCTATCTCGTCCGGAATGCGTGCCTTTTTCAGCATGGCGTAGCCTTCGGTAACGTGCGAAATTATCATAGCGACGGAAACTTCGGGGATGACGTCGTCGTGCGGGTTGTACCCCTTTTGATTTTCGATGAAGTATTCGGCGTTTTTCATCTTTCCGACGTCGTGATAGTACGCCGCCACACGCGCGAGAAGGGAATTTTCGCCGATGGCTTCGGCGCAAAGCTCGGCAAGGTTTCCGACCACCATGGAATGGTTGAACGTGCCGGGCGCCTCCCGCGACAGCCGCTTCAGCAACGGATTTTCAAGGGAGCTGAGCTCCTGCAATTTGAATTGGGTATCCAGCCGGAAGACGTACTCCATAAGCGGCAGCACTATCATGAAAACTGCGAGAGACAGTACTACCGAAAGGAAGCTCCACAGCCCGCTTAAAAGTATCGTCGTTGTCTCGTTGGCGTCGACAAGGTAGTTTATCAGCATCGGTATGACCGCCGTGCAAAGTCCCACAAGCATACCTACTACGGTAAATTTCAACCGCGAAAACGCCTTGTCCAAAAACATTATCAGGAAGATGGACGCCACCATGGAAGTGACTAGCGCCGCCGAAGATTCCACCGCATTTTCGGTGCCGTAAACCAGAATGTACGCAAGGAAGAAAGTTTGAGAGATCAGAATATTCGTCACTATCCCCACCCTTCTGTCCACCAGCGTAGCCACAAGGAGCGAGCACAGCGAAAGCGGCACTATATACAGCGACACAAGCGACCCGAATATCATCGAAAAAACAAACGTCAGCAACACCGCCACCGCGATTACGGGTACGGTTTTGTCCCTTATTCCGACGTCGGAATCGCGCTTTACGTACAGCGTATAAGTAAAAAGCGTCGAAAGTATGGCGGCGTTTATAAGCGACAAAATGACTATCTGCAGGATAGGTTCGCCGCGGAGCACAGAGTTTGCAACGTCCTCGTCGCTCAAAGTGGCAAAACGCACCATCACCGCCATTATAATGCTGGACACGATGATGACGGCTATTCTTACCGCCCAACGTTTTATCGTTGTGCCGTCGATTTCGGGCTTGAGATTGAATTTCTTTTGTTTCGGCATATTCATCCTTTCACGCGCCTATATGCGCGTTATTATATCATAGTATAAATCCAAATATGCCTTTTTGTCTACCTTTTTTACCTCAAATGAATAATCAATAAGCCGCGCACCCTCTTCGAGAGCGGCTTCGAACGCCTCCTTTCTTTCCAGAACAAGCTCCGCCGCGCTCCCTTCCGCGGGGCACTCCACCCTTTCAGTCCGCCTCACTTTCGCCTCGACTATGCCCATCGCGCGCGTCGCTATCCGTTCCCCCGAATCGGACACAATAAAGGGTTCTATCAGTATCTCACCTTTCGTCACGGTATCCCCCGCTTCCACCCTTTTCGTACCGTTCAATACGACAATTTTAGTGATGACGCCGCCTTCCTTCGCAGGAAGAGGAATCGGGTTTTGGGTATTCAAAAGCGGCACTTCGGGAAGCTCTTCAACTATTTTTACGATTATATCCCGTCCCGACTTTCCGACGGACGCATAAGCCACTCCGTCAATATTAAGAAGCTTTCTTTCCGCCGCGGAAAAGTCTTCTCCGGGAAGGATGAAGGGGGACGGGAGCTCCTCGCGCACCATTTCAAGCACCGCATTTTCGTCGACGCGGTTCACTCCCGTTACGCGTACGGAATCCACCGAAAAGGAGTACAACGCCGTCCCCGCAATCGCCGCCGCAAGCGATACGAGAAGAGCCGCCTTGCCCTTCAACGCCTTCAGATGTGCGAAAAAACCGCTCTCGTACAGGCGCACGAATTTTACTCCTGAGCCGAGCATGACGCGCTCCCCTCTGTCGGCTTCATCCGACCCGAGGCTGAACGACGCCCCTTCTCCTTCCCTTCTGACCGCTTTAGCCGTCACGCCCGCTCCGCACAGCTTATTCAGCGCAAAACAGGGATGTCGTTCGATAAAATATCTTATACGGAAACCGCCTTTCATGTCGCCTCCCCTCTTTTACCGGTATGCCCGACTTTTCGGGGGCTTCGCTTTTTCCCTGTCGACTCCCTCTATTCTGCCCGATACGACGGCAATTTCTGCCGATATTTCATCGATATTCAACGCGTTTCCGCGAATGCGTAATAAGCCGCCGGGCACTCTGAACGCCACCTCTTCGGCGGAGTATCCGATTATACCCTTCTGCCCCTCGATTTTTACCTTCTCCCAGCCTTCGACGGTCACCGTTCCGAGAAAAATTTCCTTCATACGAAAATTTTATTTTATCGCAGGTCCGACTTATGCCAAAAAGCGATGTAAAACGTCTGTCCCGGGCGCACGCGGAGCCGAAGCCGGCACCTTTCAAAAAACAAAAAATCCGAACGAATGACACGGCGTTCGGACTTTTTCGGCATTTCGATACGAATTTTCCGGGAAATGTGCGGTTACTGCGCTTCCCGGAAAAAATAAGGATATATTTTATCGGCTATTCCGCCTTCTTTTTGGAGGCGCCGAAGGGAGAGATCGCCTGGTCGTCCGATTCGGTGAATCTGACGTGAGCGCCTTCGAAGACGTAACGGATCTTTTTCAATTCGCCGTTACGGTTTTTGGCGATGTCGAGAATGATGTTGGTGCGCTCCTTGGTCTTGTCGGCTTCGTCCTCGCGGGAGAGGAACATGACCATGTCGGCGTCCTGTTCGATGGCGCCGGACTCTCTCAAATCGGAAAGGCGGGGCTCCTTGTCGTCCCTTCCTTCGATACCGCGCGACATTTGCGAGAGCGCTATGACGGGGCATTCCAGCTCCATCGACATAATTTTCAGCATCCTGCTGATGTCGGAAACGTCGGTCTGTCTGGTGGAAGAGCGCCGCTCCTTGTCCTTGTCGTTTGCCATCAACTGAAGGTAGTCGATGATGACGAGGTCGAGTCTGCCGCCCCCTTCGCCCGCCTTTAACTGACGGCAGCGCGAAGCGATATTCCCCGGGGTCTGCATCGAAACCGATTCCAGAAAGACTTTGCTTCGCCCGAGCTCCATATGCGCCGCCCACAGTTCGTTGATATCGCCCTCGGAGATTTGCCCGGTGGTATATTCGTGCATTCCGATATCGGTATTGGTGGCTAAAATACGCTGCACCAACTGCTCCGAAGGCATTTCGAGGGAAAACATGGCGATGACTTTCTCGCTCTTGGCGCGGATGATGTTGGCGATGATATTCAAAACGAACGCCGTCTTTCCTACCGAAGGACGAGCTGCGAGAATGATGAGCGAGTTGGGTTGCAAACCGTTAGTCACTCTGTCCAGGCGGGGATACCCCGTTTCGAGACCCCTCAATGCGCCGGGATTGGAGGCAAGCAGCTCCAGCCGCGCCAAAAAGCGCTGCGAAGCCACGGAAATGTGCTCCAATTGCCCCTTCGTCGTCGTCTTGTTCGACAGCCCGTAGATAAGCTGCTCTGCACGCGTGACGGAGGCGTTAGCGTCCAGCGAAGTGTAGGCGTCCTCTGTTATCGCTTTCCCTATTTCGATAAGCTTGCGCATCATCATGTCGCGGTCGAGAATCCTGACATAGTCCCCGACATTGACCGCCCCGGGAGTGATTTCGGCAAGCTCCGTCAGATATTCGAGAGTGTCGATGTCGGCAGCGTTTTCCTTGGAGATGATGTCGTTGACGGTGATGACGTTGATGACGACGCCCTGCTTCTGCAGAGAGAGCATGGCGCGGTAAATGACCTTGTGCTTCGGCGCGTAGAAATGCTCTTCGGTGATGGATTTACTGTAATCGTTAAAAGCCTGCCCGTCTATCAGAAAACAGCACAACAGGTATTGTTCGGCGTCGAAGTTGTTGGGGTATTGACGTATCGCTTTGGTATTCTCGTTCTCGCTCATTAGTAGTTTATATCTCCTTAGTGCTGTTTTCGGGAGCCCAAAAAGAAGATTACCGCCCCGCCCGCAACAAGTGCGAACGCGATAAGCACGATATAGGCGCTTGTGGCGTTCGGGTTGTATTGAACAAGGTAATATTCTTTCGGTTCCTCGGAAAGGTTGACCCTGAATTCGTGAATGTAGCTTCCGTAATTACCGTAATTCAGGTAGTAGACGTAGTCGGCGTTGCTTTGAACGGATTTTGTCGAATAATAGCTTCCGTAATTATAGACGAGGTCTATGTCTTCCGTCGCGACGCCCGGCGTCGTGCGGGCAATAGCGGTGACTATTGTCAGGACGGAATCCTCCGCGCCGTCAAACGGAAAGGACAGCGGCACGGTATACACCGTTTGCCAAAAGGAGCGTTCGGGCTTTATCGAGGAACTCCCCGTCATATAGCCGTCGTTTCCGAGCATTATATCCAATTCCGTCATTCCCGAAGCATATAATATCGTCGCGGTGACGAAGTAGTCGCCGGAACCGGCTCCGACGGAATAGCCGCGTTCCTCGAACGCTGCCCGGATGTCCGAAACCGACTTTTTTATTGCTGCGGCGCGCTCGGCGTCGCCTTCGGGATTCAGCACCTCTTCGTCAAAGGACGCCTGAACGGTATATTCGATTGCTCCCGAAGTATAGGTGACGTAGTTGTAGCTTATTTCTATCGGAGCGTGCTCCGGAGCGGGAGTCCCGGCGACGAAGACCTCCTTTTCGGTGGTTTTGAAGGTGCACACGGCGACAACGGCGTAAACCGCCGCCAGAACCGCGCCCAGCGCCATTAAAACTACCCCCGCGCGTTTACTCATAGTGCTTTCAACTCTTCAAGTGCCGTTTTCATCTCTTCGATGAAGTCGTTGAAGGGCTTTTTCTGCCTTAAACGGATGCCGAGCTTGTCCAGAAGCTCTATCGGCGGTTCGGAGCCTCCGGCAGAAAGGAAGTCGATATATTTTTCGGCAAAGCCTTCCTCTCCCGACAGTAATTTGTTGACGATATTTACGGCAACGGTGATGCCGGTCGCGTACTTATACACGTAAAAAGCGTTATAGAAGTGCGGCACTCTCGCCCACTCCATGGCAATTTCCTTGTCCCGGACGACATCTCTTCCGTAATATTCCTTATTTAGCGCGGCGTACTTTTCGGAGAGCGTTTCGGGATCCAGCCCCTCTCCGCGTTCCGCCTTTTCGTGGGCGAACAGCTCAAACTCGGTGAACATTGCCTGCCTGAAAAAGGTGGTTCTGAACATATCGAGGTAGTAGTTCAGAAGGTAGCGCTTCTTTTCCCCTTCGGAATTTTTTATGAGGTGCTTTAAAAGGAGCACTTCGTTGACAGTCGAAGCTATCTCGGCAAGGAAGATGGGGTAATCGGCTTTTTCGTAACATTGCGCCTTCGAGGAATACCACGAGTGCATGGCGTGACCCATTTCGTGAGCTATAGTAAAGACGTCGTGCGCAGTCTTGGCGTAGTTCAGCAGCACATAGGGATTGGAATCGTAAGTCCCCCACGAGTAAGCGCCGCTTCTCTTGTTGGCGTTCGCGACGACGTCGATCCAGCGCTCCTTCCTCGCCCTGTCCAGCACTCCGACATACTCTTCGCCCAGGGGGCTCAGAGCCTCTTTCACGAGCGCGTAAGCGTCCTCAAACTCCAATTCCAGCGTATATTCGTCGGTCATCGGAAAGTGGAGGTCGTACATATGCATTTCGTCCAACTGCAGGTACTTTCTGCGGCATCGCATATACATATGCTGGAACGGCAACGCCTTTTTGACCGACTGCAAAAGGTTGTCAAGGACGATTTCGGGGATCTGCTCCCGCGAAAGCGCTGCGTCCAGCGAGGAGCGGTACTTCCGCATGCGGCTTTCAAAGATATCCTTTTTTACGGAAGCCGCATACAGCCCGGCAAGAGTGTTGATGTGGGCGGCGTATCCGCGATAGTACGCCTTGAAAGCGCGGCGGCGCACTTCCGGGCGCCTGTCCTGCATCAGCTTCATATAAGAGCCGTGATTTATTTCCACTCTCACCCCGTCGACTATAAACGTGCCGAATTTGATGTCTGCGTTGTCTAAAAGCATGAATATCGAGCGGAAATCGCCGGAGAACGAGCCCGTCTCCGCCATTATTTTCTCCTGCCCCGAAGGCAGCACGTGAGGCATCTCCCTGATGAAATCTTCGAGTATCGTCGTGAAATCCTTGAATTCCGGGCGGGCGATGAATCGCTTAATGTCTTCTTTATAAGGAAAGCGTGCGCGCATTTCCGGCTCGATAAAAGCCGTCTCCGCCGCCACGCGCGTTAAAAGCATTCCCGCTTTCTCGGCTTCCGCCTGCCGGGGAGCGTTGGCGGTGTCGACGTCCTTTTTCAGGTTGGCGTAGACATAGATATTCTCGGCGCTCCTGTATAGCTCGGAACGCAGTTTCAGCACCGTCAAAAGGTTATCGGAGTCGATTTTTTTGGCATATTTTTTGATTTCGGCAATCTTTTTTTTGACTGACGCGTATTCCTGAACGTAGGCGTCCTCGGAAGGAAACAACGAAGTAAGATCCCATTTCAGCTCCTGAGGGACGCGTGAACGAGCTATCGGCATAAAATTCTCCTTTCTGTTGCGGGCGCATATTACTCCCGCGCGCCCGCATGAATATAGTAAACAATAAAAATAATAGCTTAATCGCGGAAATATGTCAATAGCGAAGGCGATAAATCTTTTGAGAAGAATCTTGTTTTTACAGCGACGGAATAGGGAAAAAAGCTTGTTTTCAGACTATACCGATAATTTTTAGTTAAATTTCCCGCTGAGATTCCATAGTAATCTGAGCTAAAAGTCCCGTCAGTTCGTCTTCCGACAACATTTTGACTTTTTTTGGCTGAGCCGGAGGAACGGCTTCCCGGGACTCCGTCGCGGAAAGCACTTCGCCGTCGTTTCCGGGAATTTCCTCTTTTGAGGCGGGCTCCTCTCTGAAACCGAGGCTTTCGGCGTATTTCATTACCCGTGAGACTATGTCTCCGTCCGAATCCGAAAGGCGCGCCGCTTTTGCGGGCGAGCTCGGCTCGGGATGCCTGTCGAAAATGCTCCTTACGGGTTTTAAGGAAGGCAGAGCCTCCCGCGGAAAAGTTTTGACGGAGACGGATTCCCGGTTCTTATCCCGAAAAGTTTCCTGCGTTTCGAAGTTCAATTTGTCGGGAGCAGCCGTTCCGGGCGGAAAAAATTCGGGGATGCTCCTTTGCGGTTCTTCGACGGGGTGCACATCGGGGCGGTCGCTCCCGAGCTCCTTTAACCTCTCGATTTCGCGTCGGTATTCGTCCTCCGGAGTGTTTTTCCGACGCATTCCCGCGGCAAGCTCTTCGAGTTCTTTCGCCGCTGCGGCAAAAAACAGTTCGCACTCTTTAAGTTCCTCGCCCACCTTTTCGGCGCTGCCCACTCTTTCCAACCGCTTTGAAATACGGAGCTTGAAATCATTAAGCCGTGCCGATTCGAGCGCGAACCTCAGCCGTGCCTCCTTCAGGTACTCCGAAGCGCGCTCTCTTGCAAAATTCAACGCCTCGGCGATTTCTCTTTCGCGCGCTTTATAAGAATCGAGCTCCTCGCGAAGCGTCCTTACCTCTTTGCGGAAAGAATTTATCCTTTCCTGCAGGACGCCGTTCTCCTCACGGAGCTCTTCTTTTCTCAGTTTCGACTGCCTTCTTCCGAATCCGAACATATTCCGAGTATAACCGAAATATGACGGCATTTTTCGTCGAATAAAGGCGGATCGCCACTTTTAATGGTTGACATCCGCCATCAATTTTTTCCTCAGGTCGTACAACCCGTCGGAAAGGTCGACTTTGTATACGTGAGGATTTATAAGCCTCTTGTACTCCTCCCAGAATTCCCCTTTCGAGGCATTCGCATAAGAAATGATCTCCTTTAAATCGGGGCGCTCGTATACAAGTTTTCCGCCGCTGAAAACTTCGACGGGAAGCTTTTTTAAAACATAGTCGGTGAATGTCTTTTTCTTCCACGTCTCGACGGGATGGAATATGGTCAGCGGCTTTGAAGCGTCTATCTTCTCGTCAGCGAGAGCTATAAGGTCGGCAGCCGCCTTCCGCTTAGAGTCGAGTATCCTGTAAGTGGTTTTGAAACCCGGGTTCGTAATCTTTTCATGGGTATCCGAAATCTTCATCTTGGGAATCCAAATACCGTTTTTATCGCGAATTGCCGCCATCTTATAGACGCCGCCCAAAGCCGGTCTCGGAGAGGCGGTGATAAGCTTTGTACCTATCCCCCAGACGTCTATTTTGGCACCTTGGGTTTTAAGAGAAGCGATGATGTATTCGTCTATGTCTCCCGAGGCAAATATCTTGCAGTCGGTGTGTCCCGCGGCGTCGAGCATCTCGCGCGCCTGCTTACTGAGGTATGCAAGGTCTCCCGAATCGAGCCTTATGCCGAGGGGCTTATGCCCCGCCGCTTTCAGTTCGTCGAAAACTTTTATGGCATTCGGCACCCCCGAACGCAGCGTGTCATAGGTATCGACCAAAAGGAGGCATTCGTCGGGATAGAGCTCGGCGTACTTCCGGAAGGCTTCGAGCTCGGTCGGGAAACTCATCACCCAGGAATGCGCGTGCGTGCCGGAGACTTTGACTCCGAACATCTTTCCCGCCAGCACATTGGACGTCGACACGCAGCCGCCGATGACAGCCGCCCTCGCGCCGTAAATACCCGCGTCCGGTCCCTGCGCCCTTCTGAGTCCGAATTCGGCGATACCGCCCGTCGTTTCGTTTGCCATATGCATGGCTTTCGTCGCTATCAGAGTCTGGTGATTTATGATATTCAGAAGCGCCGTCTCGACAAGCTGCGCCTCGAAAAGCGGCGCCCTGACCGTCAGAAGCGGTTCGTGCGGGAAGACGACCTCACCCTCGCGCATCGCAAAAATGTCGCCCGTAAAGCGGAACTCTTTCAGCCTTGCGAAAAACTTCTCCCCGAAGCAGTTCAACGACTTCAGGTAGGCGATGTCGTCCTCCTCGAAGCGAAGATTTTCGATATAGTCGATCGCCTGCTCCAACCCCGCCGCAACCGCGAAATCGAGCCCCGGCTGGCGGCGGAAAAACAGATCGAAAACCGCCTCGGTATCGGCAAGTCCCGTCTCGGCATAGCCGTTCATCATCGTAAATTGATACAGATCGGTCAATAAAGTCAAATTTCTCATCTTTTAAATGCGCCGCAAGGCGCCCTCCAAAGAAATTAATAACTTTCTCCCTTTGAAATTCCGCCCGTAACAGGGCGGAATTTTTAGTTATCCTATTTGTTTTCGGCTTTTTTAGAGGGACGGTGGTAAGGAGCGAACTTTACACGCTCGGAGTCGGGAATGCCGCCCTTTCCGTACCAGATCTTCTCGCCTTTTTTGACCTTGCGGACGATAACAACGATCAAAATCACGGCTGCGGCGAGCGCCACGAGCCCGGAGATGAGCTGGGTGTAGTTGAACACCGCATAGATATCTCCGTCGTCGCGGAAAAACTCCATAATAAAGCGGATGAGCCCGTAGGAGAATGCGTACATCAACAGTCCCGAGCCTCTCAGCTTCAGGTGTTTTTGTATTATCATCATCGCCGCAAAGAAGGCGATGTCCAGCACCATTTCATAAAAGAACAGCGCCTGATAAAAGCCGCCTAAGCGCGCTATATACACTGCCATCGGGAACCATTGCAGCGCGGGATCGGTGATTTCGGCGCCGAAAATTTCCTGGTTGCAGAAGTTTCCCCAGCGCCCCAGTCCCTGCGAAAGCAGGATGACCGGCACGACAATGTCGGCAAGATCCAAAAGATTGACCTTCCTTATCCTGCACCAGATAGCGCCGCCCAGAATGCCGAACGGCACTCCAGTCATTATCGTAAGTCCGCCGTCCCAGATGGCGATGACGTTGACGAAGTCGTCCCAGCCGAAGTCCGCGGGGAAGTATTCCGGGCGCACCATGACATAGCCTATCCTTGCGCCGATTATCGCAAACGGAATGGCAATAAGGAATATTTCGACGAAATCGTCGACGACGAGCCCCTGCTTTCTGCCGCGGAGCATCGCGACAACCAGTCCCGTCAGCATGGCAAGGGTTATTATGATACCGTACCAGGCAATTTCGACATTGCCTATGGTGAATGCCACGGGGCGGACATTCCCCGTCCAATGTGCACTAAGTAACATTATTCCTCCGTATCAAGATCCAGACGCATCGCACCCGCGTCGCGGATTTTCAATTTATGTACGTTTTCGGCGCCGTAAATATAGCTCATGTACTCGCCGTATTCCTCGGCGTCGGGCGCTACCAATACGAGTATCGTACCCGCAAATCCGCCGCCGTGCACACGCAGAGCATACATTCCCGCGTATTGCTCGGTAATTGCAAGAGCCAGCGGTATGGGCTCCGAAAAGTCGCCTTCCGGGTAACAATTCTGTAATTTCATCATCGAAGACTGTCCCGACTCGCTTATCAGAACACAGGCAAGATCGAGGTCTTCTTCCGCTATCGCCTTCTTCATTTCGTCGACGCGTTCGTTTTCCTCGAAGTAATGCATGGCGCGGAGAATGGCTCTTCCGGTGTACTTGTTTTTGAGTTCCGGAACGGAAGCGAAAAATTCCCCTTCGTCGACGAAGCGCAGTTTCTCCTTGCCGAATTCATGAGCGATTAAGGACATTTCTTCCATGATAGCGGCGTAGTTTGGAGTGAGATTACAGTGGTCGCCTCCGCAATTGACTACGAATATAGTAGCCATTTCACCGAAAGGCCAATGCATCTTTTCGACGACGGGAGCGGCGGGATCCAGAAAATCTATATAGCTTGCTCCGCCCACCGAAATAGCCATCTGATCCATGAGCCCCGACGGTTTTCCGAAGTAGACGTTTTCGGCGTACTGCGACATAATCGCTTTGTCTATCGGAGAGACGGCGCCGCCGTTATAGAGAGAATTCAATACCTCCGCGACGAAAAGCTCGAAGGAAGCCGAAGACGACATGCCGGCGCCCTTGAAGACATCCGACGTCGTCGTCGCTATGAAGCCGCCGATATTCAGTCCCCTGTCGCGGAAAGCGCGGCAGATACCTCTTACCAGCGCCGCGGAATCGCCCTTTTCACTCTCAATCGGTTCAAGTTCGGTGATGTCGACGGAAACGGAAGGGTATCCTACCGAATTTATTACGATTTTATTGTCTTTCGTCTCGGAAACCGCTCCTAAAAGGTCGACGGAGATCGCCGCAGCCACTACTTTCCCGTTGTTGTGGTCGGTGTGATTGCCGACTATTTCTATTCTCCCGGGCGCGCTGAACAATATCGTGTTGTCGGCGTCGGAGCCGAATGAGCGCCTGTGCTCCTTTACCAGCGCTTCCACTCTTTCCGCGGCGGTTTCGGCGTCAACGGAGTAAAGGTCGGAAACGGTGTCGACAAATTTTTTGTTTTGCAGCAAACTTTTTTTATCGTATAATATTGCCAAATCGGTTATCTCCTTGTATAATATTATTTGTTATCAATTATAGCATAACCGTTTACCTAAGTAAACACTAAGTAAACAAAATTTTTCTACCAAGGATTTTATTATGCCTCGCACCAAAAAAATCGTTACCGAATCCCTCCCCGAAACCGATGTTAAGCAAATTAAAGCTCTGCTTTCGACTTTGGTGGAGTACGCAAAGAAAAAGCTGTATCTTTCCCGCTACGACGGAGTATACGCGTTGAACCGCCTTCTCAGTCTGTTCCGATTCGACTCTCCCGAAGAGCCGCTCCCCGATATTCCCGATTTTCAGACGGGATTACTCGACCCTTTGGTCGACTACGCCGTCAAAAACGGGCTGACTACCGATGAGGAACGCCTCCTTTTCGAAACCGAGATGATGGGACTTGTAACTCCTTCGGAAGGCGAAGTCATCGCGCGCTTCGACCAGACGTGCTCGATGGAAGGAGCGCCGCGCGCCACTCAATACCTCAACGAAATTTCCGTCAATTCCAATTATATAAGGATGGCGGACATAAATAAAAACATCCGTTGGACGGCAAATTTTCCGGAAGGCAATCTGTGCGTCACAATCAACCTGTCGAAGCCCGAAAAATCCAATGCGGAAGTGGCAAGACAAAAATCGCTCCCGCAGACGGGCTACCCGAAATGTATGCTCTGCCTTGAAAATCTCGGCTTCCGTGGTTCTCTGACCCACCCCGCAAGAGAGACGATAAGGATAATCCCGCTTTTCCTGAACGACGAAGCGTGGTTCATGCAATTTTCCCCTTACGTCTACTTCGACGAACACGTCATCGCCGTCTCGGAAACCCACCACCCCATGCAGATAACCGACGAAACTTTCGTAAGGCTGATGGACTTCACCGAGATGTTCCCGCATTACTTTTTGGGGTCGAATGCCGATCTGCCGATAGTCGGCGGCAGCATATTAAGCCACGAGCACTACCAGGGCGGCAAAAAGGTGCTGCCGATGTTCTCTCGTCCCGCAAGGAAGAATTTTGCTTCAAAAAAGTATCCTTCCGTATCCATAGCTACATTAGATTGGTATAATTCCGTCATCAGGTTGACCGGTAGGATACGCGACGAAGTGCAGGCGGCAGCGCACGATATTTTGGCGGCGTGGCGTAGTTACAGCGACGAAAGTCAACATGTTATTGCGAAAACCGACCAACCTCACAATACCGTAACTCCGATAGCGACGATGGAAAACGACAATTACGTATTGTATATGATTTTACGTAATAACCGCACCGATGAGTTGCACCCCTACGGCATATTCCATCCTACCGAGGACATGCACAACATAAAAAAGGAAGGTATCGGGCTTATCGAGGCAATGGGAACGTTTATCCTCCCCGGCAGGCTTCAAAAGGAACTTTCCGCGATCGCAAAAATCCTTTCGGACGGCAATACTCCCGATTTCAGATCGCTTTCCGAGGAGAACAATCCTTTGTCGAAGCACTTTGACATGATAATTCAGATGGTCAACGAATTCGGCACCTCGCTGAGCACAAAGGAGGCTCGGAGCAAGATAATAGACAGAGTCAACACCACCTGCCAAAAGATTTTGGAGTGCACCGCCGTCTTCAAAAACACCGAAGATGGTCAAAAGGCATTCGAAAAGTTTTTAAACTCCGTTGAAATAACCTTGGCGTAGCATGGCATATCTCACGCTTTACAGAAAATATCGTCCCGACAAATGGGAAAACGTCATCGGTCAGCCGTTTATCGTCAGGACGCTCATCAATCAGATAGAGCGCTCCGAGGTTGCGCACGCCTATCTTTTCACCGGTACGCGGGGCACGGGAAAGACTTCTTCCGCAAAGATATTTGCACGCGCCATAAACTGTCTCCACCCCGTCAACGGTTCTCCCTGCGGTGAGTGTGAAGTCTGCCGCGCACTGCAAAGCGAAAGCAATCTTGACATCATCGAACTGGACGCCGCAAGCAACAACGGCGTCGAAGAGATTCGCGATATCACGGCGAAAGTTCAATATCCGCCTACCACCGGGAAATACAAGGTCTATATCATAGACGAAGTGCACATGCTGTCGGCGTCGGCATTCAACGCCCTTTTAAAAACTTTGGAGGAGCCGCCGGCGCACGCCGTCTTTATCCTTGCTACCACCGAAGTTCACAAGCTTCCGCAGACTATTCTGTCGCGCTGCATGCGCTTCGATTTCAGGTTGGTAGCCAAGGAAGAGCTGACCCGCCATCTTCAACGCATTCTGACAAACGAAGGCGTCAGGTTCGAAACGGGCGCATTGGATCTTGTCGCGGCGCAGGGCGAAGGCTCCGTCAGGGATACCCTGTCGCTTCTGGACATGTGTCTCGCGTACTCTCCCGAGTGTCTCACCGAAAAAGCCGTCTACGACGTTCTCGGAACTTCCGACTTCGACACGCTGTCCGAAATAGTCGCGGCGACTCTTTCCGGGGATATCCCGAAGGTGCTCTCCGAAACGGAAAATGTCTATAATCGCGGCAAAGGTTTTCAGGTGCTTAATAAGGAGCTTTCGGCGTTTATCAGAGAGCTCCTTGCCGTCAAGAACATACCCGCTTACAAGGGCGGATTTTCTGAGGACGAGTATCTGAAAGTCAAAGCCATCGCCGACGCCAACGACAACTACAAAATTTCCCGCGTCATGGGGATACTCGCAACCGGCGAAGGCGAACTCCGCTATTCCACGCGTCCGAGAATAACCTTCGAAGCGCTTATCGTAAAAGCCGCTTCGCTCTATACCGACGAAAGCGCCGAGGCGTTAAAGTCGAGGGTGGACGAACTTGAAAGAAAGCTTCGTTCCGGCAATTTCCTCTCAGCTCCGGCTGCACCGAAACCCGCGCCCACTGATTCGGAAATTCAAAAAAGGCTAACCGATTTTGCGGGTACGGATACCCAAAGCGAAGTTATTGAAGCAAACCTGTTCTCCGACGTTCCGTTCCCCGAGGCGGACGAGCGCGCCGAAGCCCTCATGGGACAGCTTATAACCGAAATGCGCAAGGAGCGCAGAATGCTCCTTTATTCCGCGTTGGAGGCGCAGAGCTCCTACCATATCGAAGGAGACGAATTCATTATAAACGCCACCGATCCCGCTTCCCGCAACATGCTGACGGAAGAGCACAATCTGAAGGTGTTGAACGAGGCGGCGTTCAGGCTCAGCGGGCTGAAATTTAAAGTAACGGGCGGCTTTGCGGGCGGCAAAACCAAACACACCGCGGAGGACAGAGTCAAGCTCTACGAGCTGATGGGCGACAAACTCCGCGACAAAAAATAACTCTACACCCGGTAAACCAAAACCGAATATAATAAACGGGAGGTAACAGATATGGCTAAATTCAACGGCGGCTTCGGCGGCGGCAACATGCAACAGCTGATGAAGCAGGCGCAGCAGATGCAGGCGAAACTCCAGCAGGCGCAAAAAGAACTCGCCGAAACCGAAGTGGTGGCGCAATCCGGCGGCGGCATGGTCGAAGTGGTGATGTGCTGCGACAGGACGCTCTCTTCCATAAAAATCAAACCCGAGGCGGTCGATCCGGATGATGTCGAAATGTTGGAAGACATGATCACGGCGGCGTTCAACGAGGCAGTGAAGCTTGTCGAAGAGGAGCAAAACCGCCTGATGGGACCGCTGACGGGCGGCGGACTCGGAGGACTGTTCTGAGATGTTCCCCGAAGCGCTTTCGCGGCTCATCGCCGAATTCAAAAAGCTTCCTTCCGTCGGCATGAAATCGGCGATGCGTTACGCCTATTGCGTACTGGAAATGTCCGACGAGGAAGCGGAAGATTTTGCGGATTCCATTCTGGAAGTCCGTAAAAAAATTCATATCTGCCCTCTTTGCGGCGATTATACCGAAGGAGAGGTTTGCGAGCGCTGCCAAACCGCCGACAAGTCTACTATACTTGTCGTCGGGGAGCCGAAGGACATCCTCGCAATCGAAAAGCTTGGCACCTATGACGGTCTTTACCACGCTCTCCACGGTCTGTTGGATTTCAGAAAAGGGATAGGTGCCGACAAAATCCGGATTAAGGAGCTTCTTTCCCGCCTGGACGGGGTGAAGGAGGTCATCATTGCCACCAACCCCGACATTTCGGGAGAAATGACTGCACACTATATTGCGGGACTGATAAAACCTATGGGCATTAAAGTGACAAGGCTTGCGCACGGCATTCCGATGGGTTCCGAAATAGAGTATGCCGACGAAATGACGCTCTCGCACGCCCTTTCCGACCGCAAGGAATTGTAAATTCTTCCGTTCCGTAAGTCCGAAACGCTAAAAGTCCGCTTTTAAAGGCGGACTTTTCGGTTTTCTTATTCAATTACTTATCGCTTGCGTCCTTTCTTTCGGACGCTCTAATTGCGTAGGCCGGAAAAGCTATTTCAGTCTGTCGCTTTCAAACAGACTGACTATCTTACTTTCCTTCTTGTCTTCGGGCAGATGTTTCAGGATAAGCATCGTCACGGCATACAGCGTAAACGCCGTGCCCGCCGCGACAATCGTCCAATCGAAGCCGTAATTCAGGCTGAAACCGTCCATCCCGATCTGCACCAACATGTTGGGGAGCATCATCGCAAGCGATGCGATAAGGAAGGAGTATTTGCCGTTTCTTGCAAGTATGAAGGCAATAAATCCGATGATTAACGCGTACGCCCAATTGGTTGTCGCGAAAAACTCGTTCCCCGTCAGCAGAGCCACCCTCGTCGCTGCATAGATAAGTCCGCCGAACACCAACCCCGCCGCAAATGCCGTGACGGCAGAAGAAAATTTGCTCCTGACGAAAAACGCCCCGATTATGACGAGGTAAAACAGCGCCGTACCGACGCTGAAATTAAAGGCGCCTATCCTTATCAGCGGAATGAAGTTCAAGCCGACGACGGCAAGGAAGAATATCAGAGCCGCCGCCCAATGCAGTCGGAAATCTTTTAAAAACGGGCGCCCCGCCCCTACTATAATCATCAGCGCAAGGACGCCCAGAATAATCATTGAAATCAACATAAAACACCTCTTGAAGGTAGTTTTACCCGATTTTAAAAAATTATTCGCGGCTGAAAAAAACTTCTCCCGCTCCGAAGCGCGTCGCTGAAAAAGGTTATGCGCCCGCGTATTATAATTTATTATAGGTCAGAGATAAGGATTCAAATGCTTACACCGCGTCGGCACCGTTAAACGGTTGATGAAAACGCGAGGTTATTTCGCGGAACGCACCGCCTTTTCCTCGGAAACGTCCGGAAGGTTGTAGGCGACCTTTAACAACGCCGCTCCCGCGCTTTCATGGTACTTCGGCGGACGGCGCGGGGAGAGCTCTCCCGCCGTAAACTTTGAAATAAAAGCTTTAAGCTCCTCTCCGTCGGTGACGCTCTCGGTGAATTTTTTGAGATTTACCGCATTCAGCTTTTCAAGGTTATCGCGGGGCTTTGTCAGCGCCACTATCTTCCCCGTCAGGAATGCCGCCGCCGTGAAAGAGGACTCCGGAGGCGTGATTATGCAGTCGGAAGCTGCATATAAAAGCGCCGGAGAAACTCCTTCGTTATAAGCGTAAAAACCGTCGTTTATCGCAAGAGTATACGCTTCGCGACATTCTCCCGTGTATGCAAGCGGCGTGACCGAATTGAAATCCGCCCCCTGATACAGCTCCAAATCGCTCTCCTTCAAGGCTATCGCCGTGAGTACCGGTTTATCCGAGGGAAGCTTCATTATTTTCAGCGCCGCTTCCTTCGTCAATCCGTCCGAAAAACTCTTCATCACGGCAGGTTCGGCAAGGAAAATCTTCTCCTCGGGAATTTTGGAGTTGACAAGAGAGGTCTTTACCGCCATATTCGTGACGATGTATGCGTCGATGTAGCTGTTGACCAATTGTCTGTTCAGCGCGTAATCGGAAATATACGCCGCCACTTTGAAGGCGCCCGCCAGCCCCGAATCGCGCACGGCTACCGCCTCGTTGAAGGCACCGAATCCGACGCTGACGACCAGCTCCGGAGAGTAACGGTTGACGATATTCAACATGCGCTTATAAGGCTCCGTCCCTTTCATGGTGTTGTCGGAAACACCGACTTCGTCGACATGGTAACGGATGCGGCTCTCCCTGAATTTTGCCAGCCGTTTTTGGATATTTGCGGGAATTCCGAAGACTTTTTCGAGAAAGTCTTTCAACGCGTCGGCATACAGCTCCAAGTCGTCAATGATGATGACGACGGCGTCCGGAAGGACGGAAAGCATCTCTTCCTTCAACGCAGACGCCTCGGCGACCCTGTCGTCGTCGGTAAAAATCAATATCGTCGGACGCTCTATCACGCTCTTCCCCCCTTCCGTTACAGCCCGATTATGACCGGCACTATCAACGGACAATGCTTTAAGTTCTTGTAAAAAAGCTTCGTCATCGTCTTTCTTACGGCTTTATCGGCTTCCTCTACGGGAAGTTCCTCAAAGTCGCCCGCAGCAATTTTCAGCATGACGGCGTTTTTCAATTCTTCCGCAAATTTTTCGGCGATATTCAAGCCCTTGACCATGATATCGACGGAATTTTCCTGCACGTTGACGACGGCGATGACCACTCCTTCGGAAGCGAGCTTCCGTCTGTCCACCATGATGTCTTCTTCCGCCTCGGTGTCCCCTACAAGCATCACCGCACCCGATTTGACGTCGGGACGCCTTTTGAGACCTTGTGCGCTCACTTCGACGCAAAAGCCAAGTTCGGGTATCAGAATATTGCTGAACGGGATACCCATTTCCTCTGCAAGCTCTGCATGCTTCTTCAGATGACGGTACTCGCCGTGCACGGGAATAAAGTACTTCGGCTTCAATAATTCGAACATCATTTTCAGCTCCTCGCGGCAGGCGTGCCCCGAAGAATGCACCTCGTAAAGACTTTCGTATATGACGGAAGCGCCTTTTTTGCAAAGGTTGTTTATTACCTTGTAAATACTCCTTTCGTTCCCGGGAATCGTCGAAGCCGATAAAATGACGGTGTCGTTAGAGCCTATTACCACGCGTTTGAAGTCGTCGTTCGACATTCTGGTCAGCGCGCTTTCGGGTTCTCCCTGCGTACCGGTCGCTATTATGCAAAGTCTGTCATCGGGTATGCCGGAGATTTTGTCGAGATCGACGACCTTGTCCTCGGGAAGGTTCAATGCTTTCAGCTTCTTTGCGATTTCCGTCATATATTGCATCGACGTACCGCTGAAAGCCACCCTTCTGGAATACTTCAACGCCACGTTGATGATTTGCTGTACGCGGTGGATGTTGCTTGCAAACGTAGCGACGATTATCCGCCTTCCGGCGTTGTCGCGGAAGACGTTGTCGAGAGATTTACCAACCGATGACTCACTCATCGTGTAGCCGGGGCGCTCGACGTTGGTGGAGTCCTGCATCAGCAGCAGCACCCCCTTTTTCCCGATCTCCGCAATGCGGATGAGATTCATATGCCTTCCGTCTACCGGAGTGTGGTCTATCTTGAAGTCTCCGGTCATGAAAACTACGCCTTTTGGGGTTCCGATTGAAAGCGCAAGGGAACCCGCAACGGAATGTGTGACTGCGACGAATTCCACTTTAAAGGGTCCGATTTCGACAACGGTGCCGTCGTCGACGACTCTGCCGTCGGGCTCTTTGAAGCCGTTTCGCCTGAGCTTATGTTCCAAAAACGCGATGGACATCGCAGACGCATAGACGGGGACGCGGACATCCTTTAAAAAGTACGGAAGCCCCCCGAGATGGTCTTCGTGCGCATGGGTAAGAAGCACCGCCTTGACGCGCCGTGAGTTTTCGGCAAGGTAGCCGTAATCGGGAATGACGCAGTCGATTCCGGGATTTATCTCGTTGTCGGGAAACGCCATTCCGCAATCGACGACAATTATCGTATCGTCATATTCGAGCGCCGTCATGTTCTTCCCGATCTCTCCGACGCCGCCGAAAAACATCACTTTCAGCTTCTTTTCCCCTTTTTCCCGCCTCTTTTCGGATACGGTGGCTTTGATAACCGGAGTTTCCGCCTTACGCTTCACGGAGCCTTTCACGGTTTTAAAGCCGCTTTCAACGATGTTTTCAGACTTTTTGGGAGCGGTTTTTGACTTTCTTGCGGCGGTAACGGCACCCTTTCCTTCCTTTCTTGCGGCGGCGCCGAGCCTCACGGACTTTCTTTCCGCGGAGGCAGTCTTTCTCTTTGCCTTTGCCGACTCAACTTTCCCGCCCGCTTTCGGGGTGTTCCGTTCAACAGCGGCATCCCCGTTTTTTAAAATTTTTTTCTTCCTTTCTTTCATGTATTCTCCAAAACACGATTATTACTTAATTAACTTAAAACTATTATAAATTATTCCGTCGAAAATTTCAACTAAATACGTGCTTTGGCTGACAGCCACGGGTTTTTGTCGGAAAAATTTTAAAAATCATCTTCGGTCGTGCGGTTTTTAACCCGATTTTCCGCCGGCGCACTCTTTTTTTTCGGGGATATTGCGCCGAAAAATTGCAAATTTTCAAATTGTGTGATAGACTTTTAATATGCAGTCCAAACCCCTTAGCGGCGCGGAAATCGTCGTAAAAGCGCTCCGTGAACTGAATATAGATGTGGTGTTCGGGTATTCCGGCTCTTATGCGATGCCGATAATCGAGGCGATCCACAGAGCGGGAGTGCGTTTCGTGCAGCCCACTTCGGAAGGCGCGGCGGTGCACGCGGCAGACGGATACTTCCGTGCGTCGGGGCGGGTCGCGGCGGTATTGACGACCTCCGGTCCCGGCGCCACCAACCTGGTGACCGGAATCGCGACGGCATATATGGACTCCGTCCCGATAATGATTTTGACTGCAAACGTCCCTACTTTCAAACTCGGGAAGGACTCCTTCCAGGAGGTGGACATCACAGGAATAGTCACCCCCGTCACGAAATACGCACATATCATAAAAAGCGCCTCGGAGCTTGAGCCGGAACTGAAAAAAGCCTATGCTCTGGCGGTTTCGGGACGCACTTCTCCGGTACTGATAGATATACCGTTCGACGTATTGAAAGAGGAAAGCGATTACCTCGGCACCGCTCTAACGAAGTATCCGAAACCCGTCCTCGAGACCTCCGCCGTTGAGGAAGCGGCACGGCTCATTAACTCTTCACGGCACCCCGGGATACTTGCGGGAGGCGGGTGCTCGGGAGCAGAGGAAGCAATACGCGTTCTTTCCGAAAAAGCATGTATGCCGATATTCACTTCTCTTAGAGGAATTTCCTCGGGATACGGCAAAAACCTTGTCGGAGCTATCGGTTCGTCCGCTCCCGCGTCCTTCAACCGCGCCTATAATAAATGCGATCTTATCCTTGCTTTGGGTACCCGATTTTCGGACAGAATGTACTCCAAACCCACAAATAAGAAATTTATTCACGTCGATTCGGACGCCGCGGAAATAGATAAAGTAGTCCCCACCGCGCTAGGCATCAACTGCGACGTAACGGACGCAGTGACCGCCCTTACGCCGCTCGTCGACGAACGTGACGAAAGAGTCGAAATCCCTTCTTCTCCGAAAAAATCGCCCGGGCTCAGCCGTCTTGCAGCCTCGGTGCTGGCGGGAGCGGAGGAAGGCACGATATTCGCTACCGACGTCGGAAGCCACCAACTCCGATTCCTTCACGCCGTCAGGGAAATTGCAAAAAACGAACTAATAACTTCCTTAGGACTCGGAACGATGGGTTTCGGACTCCCCTCTCTTATCGGTGCATGTCTCGCAACCGGAAAAAGAGGCATTCTGGTCACCGGCGACGGCTCTTTCAATATGAACTTCAACGAGCTTGCCACCGCAAAAAAACTGGGACTCGACGTCACCGTCGTTATCGGGAACAACTTCTCGCTGGGTATGATATCCGACCTCGAACGCTCCGAAGGGGAGCGGGACGCTCTTTCGGACGCCATCGAGACGCCTAAGATAAATTACTCCGCACTCGCGCGCGCATTCGGCGCAAACGGAAAAAGAGTACCTCTCGGACGGCTGAAAGAAGAGCTGGAACTCAGACCCTCCGGGCTGAACGTTTTTGACGTACATATAAAAGGATGACTATGAACAAACACTATATTTCGATGCTGGTCGAAAACCGCGCCGGCGTGTTAAGCAGAATCTCCGGGCTCATCGCAAGACGGGGTTACAATATCGAAGCGCTCTCCGTTTGCGCTACGGAAGACGAAAATTACTCCCGTATGACAATAGAAATATTGGGCGACGAACGCACGATAAACCAGATCCGCGCACAGCTCACCAAACAGGCGGAAGTAGTGAGGTTGAAGGAATTGAACGCTTCCGATTCCGTTTTGAGGGAACTGTTGCTGATAAAGATTTCCGTCGGGAAATCGGAGATCCCGGAAATCGTCGACTTAACGAGAATCTATAACGCGAAAACCGTCGACATAGCCGCGGGCGCCATGACGCTGGAGCTGACGGGACGTGCGGAAAAACTCGATTCTTTTATCGAGGTTTTAAAGCCGTACGGCATAATAGAAATGGCGCGTTCGGGTTCGTCTGCGTTGGAGCGCGGCAGCAAAAATCTGAGGGAAGCATAAAAAATGTATACCGTCCTCGACACCTCGATGCGCGACGGCGCACAGCACAATAAGATAAGCTTTTCCGTGGAGGACAAGCTTGGAATTGCGAAGGCTCTGGACTTATTGGACATCGACTTTATCGAATACGGAGCCCCCGGCTTCGACTCCGAAGCCGAATTGTTCGAGGCGCGCTCGAACATAGCCCCCGAAAAACTGGTTGCCTTCGGCATGACCGCAAGAGTCAATACCCCTCCCGAAAAGGACGAAGGCATTTTAAAACTTATCTCGTCAAAGGGAAGCTATGTTTCCCTGGTCGGCAAATCCGACAGAAGACACGTAGAAAAGGTGCTTCGTACCAATGCCGAGGATTATTTAAAAAACATCCGTGATTCGGTAGCTATAATTACCAAATGCGGCAAAAAAGTCATCTTCGACGCCGAGCATTTCTTTGACGGGTATCTTTTTGATCCGATTTACGCCATGGCGTCTTTACGTTCGGCATCGGAAGGCGGCGCATTGATTTTAGCGCTTTGCGACACCAACGGCGGCTCGCTCCCGCATTCCGTAAGAACTGCCGTTACGGAGTGCAGAAAAGCCTTCCGGCAAACTATCGGAATCCACGCGCACAACGACTCGGGACTGGCTACCGCCAATACGCTTGCGGCGCTTGAGGCGGGCGCGGAGCACGTTCAGGGCACCCTTCTGGGATTCGGAGAGCGCACCGGAAACGCCGCCCTTTCGACGGTACTTCCGCTTATGAAAAGGCTGGGTCTTAAAGAAATGCCGGGACTTAAATTACTGACCCCCGTGTCGAGGACGGTAGCGGAAATATCGAATATCTCGATACCCGATTCCGCTCCTTATATCGGTTCCGCCGCTTTCACACACAAGGCGGGACTCCATGCCGACGCCGTATTAAAAGAGCGGGATTCCTTCGAATTCATACCGCCGGAGTCTGTCGGCAACATAAGAAGGTTGGTTCTTTCGAAGCAGGCGGGTCGCCACCTCGTCAAAAGCAAACTCCAAGGGGTTCTTCCGGAAGCGAACGAGCCCGAAATACTTTCCGCCATTTTTGCGGCGCTGAAATCGCGGGAGGCGGAAGGTTACACCTATGAAGCCGCCGAAGCTTCCTTCTATATCATGGCAGCGCGGCTTGCGGGGCGGAAGGTGGACTTTTTCGAAACGGTGGACTATACCGTCATCGACACTTCTGACGCTTTAAGCCACGCAAAAGCCGAAATATCCGTAGGCGGAGTCACCGCTTCCGCAAAAGCCGAAGGTAACGGACCCGTCCACGCTCTCGACACGGCGATGAGAGAGTGCATGTTGAAATTCTTCCCCGCCATTGATTCGATAGGACTTGTCGACTACAAAGTCAGGGTCATCGACCCAAAATCGGCAACGGGCGCAAAGGTTCGCGTTTCGATAACGACGACGGACGGAAAGCGTACCTGGAAAACCATCGGCGTCTCCCGAAACGTCGTTCACGCCAGCTTTATGGCGCTCGAAGACTCCTATCGGTTTGCTTTAAACGATGATTTTAACGGTCTTTTCGCCTAAAAAAGCACCGTCTTCCGAAGTGGCGGAATTCGCACTCGGCGAATTTTTTTCGCTTTCGGGAATCCCGCCTGTGCCGGGGCGCTATCTCCACGACAAAGACGGAGCCCCTTATTTCGACTTCTCAGGCTCCCCGTTCGTGTCGGTTTCTCACTCGGGGGAATTCGTCGTCGCGGCAATTTCCGATAAACCCGTCGGCGTCGATATCCAGCTTCACACAGACATCGATTTCGGCTCGATTTCAAAGCGGTTCGGCATGAACGCAACAGGAAAGAAGGATTTTTTCGAGCGCTTCTCCGCTGCTGAAGCCAAAACAAAAGCCCTTCGGATTCCTCTTCCGAAGAGCCTTTCCGCGCCCGAAGCACGCATTTTCGACTTCATTCCCGGCGCCACCCTCGCCGTTTTCGGTGAAGGCAGGATCTTTTTCGAATTCTGTTTTTTGTCGGCACTTTAAATTCAGACTCGTGGTTCTATGCCGCCTTCACCCCCGATTCCACCGTTTCGGAGCGCGGTTCGCGATCGGTTAAGCCCAAAACGCGTGCGAATACGCCCGAAGCGCGATCGGATACGCCCGAAACACGTGCGAATACGCCCGAAACGCGGTCAGATACGCCCGAAACGACGAAGGGTGCCGCGAATAAAGTCGGGGTCTATATCTTCTAATGTCGACAACGTTATTCTGTACTCCCAATTACCTTCGGGAACTCCCGGGATATTGAAACGGGTGTCGGAACCGTACCCGGTCAGATCCTGAATGGGGAAGATACAGGTTTCCGCAGCGGATACGGCGACGGCTTTTATCATCGCTCTTGTCGACTTGCAGTTCCTGCCGCCCGCACCCCATTCAAAGGCTCCCACTCCTATATAATCCAACACTTCGTCGCGCGCGGACTGAGGAAGGGAGTACAGCCAGCCCAGAGAAGTATCGTTGTCGTGCGTTGCGGTATACGCGACGACGTTTTTTTCGTAATTATACGGAAGATGCGGGTTATCGCGGCTGCCGTCGAAGGCAAATTGCAACACCCTCATGCCGGGAAACCCCGTCTCTTTCAGGTACTCTCTGACGCCGTCGTCGATGATACCGAGATCTTCCGCAACGATTTTGGCTTCGGGTTTTATCTTTTTAAGCTCCTTCCAGATCTTCATGCGCGGACCCGGCTCCCAGCTGCCTTCCTTTGCCGACTTCGCCGTTGCGCTCACCGCCCAATATTCGTAGAAGCCGCGGAAGTGGTCGATGCGGAGCATGTCATACAACTCGAGGTTGTGCACGATGCGTTCCAGAAGCCACTTGTAGCCGTGGCGTTCCATCCTCTTGTAGTCGTAGATCGGATTTCCCCAAAGCTGCCCGTCCGGAGAAAAATAGTCGGGAGGAACGCCCGCCACCTTGACGGGCTTCAGTTCCTTATCCAAAAGGAAATTTTCCGGGTGCGCCCAGACGTCCGGGGAGTTATAGGAGATATAAACCGGCATGTCGCCGAATATTTCTATGCCACGTTCGTTGACCGCCTTTTTCAGCGACTTCCACTGCTCGTAGAAGATGGTCTGCTCGAACTCGTAGTATCCTATCTCGTCTTTAAGCCTTGCGCGGGCTTCCTCCAAAGCTTCCTTTTTCCTGAGCCTCAGCCCCTCTTCCCACTCAGACCAATCGACGCCTTTTTCGTCGCGGACAGCCATATAGAGAGCATAGTCTTCAAGCCACGGATTCCGCTTTTTAAATTGATTTATCTTTTCGAAATCCTCCGGGTTCAGTCTCGAATATGCGAGTTTGAGTAACCGAAGTTTATTGTTGCGTACCCCAAAGTAGTCGACTTTGTAAGGCGAATTTATTTTCGCCGAATCCTTCTCGGCGTCGGTAAGAAGCCTTTCGGGGATTTGTCCGATATCGATATACAAGTAGTTTCCCGCAAAAGCCGAACCTCCCGAATACGGAGAGTTCCCCGGTCCCAACATGCCGATAGGAAGGATTTGCCAGATTTTAAAACCGAGGTCGCCGATAAAATCGGCAAAAAAAGCGGCAGACTGCCCGAAGTCACCGATACCGTATTCTCCGGGAAGAGCCGAAACAGGCAACAAAACCCCTGCTTTCCTCATACATTCTCCTTTCCGCCCGAACGGCAAATTTTTCTCTTTTTTCCGCTGTCGGATGGCGGAAAAAAGGCGTGATCTCCTCTTTAAGTAAATGTAAAGGCGCGCTGCCGAAGGTTGGTTACCGCCGCTTACACATAAAGTGCTCCGCCTAAGGGAAGCGGTATGGGCGGTATTATTCGGCGCGTTCGACGCCTATTGAATTTCCTTCAACATTGACGACCCTGATTCCTTCGCCGCACTTTATATAGAAGCCGTCTGTAGTAGCTTCGACGACGACTCCTCCTATATTGACTTTCCCGTCGGGCGCGAGGTCGGTAAGCGCAACGCCGAGTTTTCCGTACAGCCGGACATGTTCACCCGCCTCCGACAAAGAAAGCGCACCGCTATCTTCGCGCGGAGTATGATACATCCACCCCTTTTTGACAGTCAATATCAGTATCATGAAGGCGACGAAAACCGCCAATGTCTCTATAAAAATAATTGCAAAAATCTGTGCAAAAGGATTGCCGTCACCCTTCGTCACTCTGAGTCCCGCCGCCAGCACCACCAGCGCCGCGCCGACTACTCCGAAAATTTTCAGTCCCGGGCGATACAATTCCACTACGATAAAAATATACCCGAGAACGAGTGCGAGCACGACCGGTAAGGTCATGCCCGTAAACAATATCCCGAGTTCGTTGAAAAATGACATGCGGCTCCTTTTAAGACCCGCCTTTATATTTTTTTGTCGGGCGCTGCCTATTCGGAAGCGCTTGCGTATCCTATGTCAAACGCCTTGAGGTTGGCGGGTATAACCTTCGGCTTTGAGGCGAACTTGTCCTCTATCGTCTTTTTGATGGTTCCGACGGGGAAAAGCTTGGAAATGCCCATATACGCGCCGAGAACGACGATGTTCGCGGTACGCGCGTTGCCGGCTTCCAAAGCCATCTCCTGCGCGTCGATGTATACGACTTTCACGTCCTCCCTTTCCACCTTATCGGGAATGAGAGAGCTGTTGACTATTATCGTGCCGCCCGGCTTTACTCTGTTGACGAATTTGTAAAGGCTGGGCTTGTTCATCGCTATCAGGCAATCGGGACGGGCGACGATGGGGCTCGCCACCTGCTTGTCGCTGACAACGACGCTGCAATTCGAAGTGCCGCCGCGCATTTCCGGCCCGTAGCTCGGAAGCCAGGTAACTTCCTTGCCGTCGGCTATCGCGGCATAGGCGATGAATTGTCCGAGGCTCAGAACGCCCTGTCCGCCGAATCCTGCTATTATGATTTTTTCTTCCATATATATTATATCCTCCGTTCTCCGCTTAGTCAATACCGCAAAATTATTGTTTGTCGATGTCCTTGAAGACTCCGAGGGGGAATTCCTTGGTCATCTCGGTCTTGACGAATTCGGTAGCCTGCACCGGCGTCATACCCCAGTTCGTGGGGCAGGTAGACAGCACTTCGATAAGCGAAAAGCCCTTCTTCTGAAGCTGCATATCGAAGCCGCGGCGGAAAGCTTGCTTTGCCTTTCTGACGTTTGCTGCGTCGGTCAACGCCACTCTTGCGATATATGCGGGTCCGTCCAAAGTCGCCAGCATTTCGCACACCCTTATAGGGTTGCCGTTCAGAGGAATGCTCCTGCCGTATTGGCTGGTCGTGGATTTCTGACCTACCAGCGTCGTCGGAGCCATCTGTCCGCCCGTCATGCCGTAAATGGCGTTATTGATGAAGATTATCGTGACGTTTTCTCCTCTTGCCGCGGCGTGTACTATCTCGGCGGTACCGATACTTGCAAGGTCGCCGTCGCCCTGATAGGCAAACACCACGGTGTCGGGATGCGTCCTTTTGATGCCCGTCGCAAGCGAAGGCGCTCTGCCGTGCGCAGCTTCCAGCATATCGCAATTAAAGTAGTTGTACGCAAACACCGCGCAGCCCACGGGCGCTACACCTATAACGTTACCTTCGGCATTTATTTCGTCGAGGCACTCCGCAAGCAGCCTGTGCGCTATGCCGTGAGTGCATCCCGGGCAATAGTGGAAAGGTACATCTGTCAACATTTTGGTCTTTTTAAATACTACTGCCATACTTTTTACTCCTTTTCAATGTACGCGACAATGTCGTCCGGGGTCATGACGTTGCCGCCCGTTCTTCCGAAGAATTCTACGGGCTTCAAGCCGTTGACCGCAAGTCTTACGTCCTCTACCATCTGTCCCATGGAAAGCTCTATTGTCACGAAACGACGGACGGAAGCCTCCTTAGCGACGTCGTTCAGCGCCTTTTCGGGATAGGGATACAGCGTTATCGGACGGAACAGACCGACCTTCCTGCCGCGGGCGCGCAATTCGTTGACGGCGCTCTTTGCTATACGCGCCACCGTACCGTATGCGACGATGACGGTCTCGGCGTCCTCGGTCATATACTCTTCATAGCGCGTTTCGCGCTCCTTTAAAAGCTCATAGCGGTCGAAAAGCCTGTGGTTGACCTCTTCCAAAGCATCCGGTTCGATGTACAAAGAATTTATTATCCTTCTGTCTTTACCGACGCCCTTGCCGTCGCAAGCCCACGGTTTTTTGGGGAAAGAAGCGGGATCTTTCATCTCGGGAAGCTCCACCGCCTCCATTATCTGTCCTATCATGCCGTCGCCCAAAATCATGACGGGAAGGCGATATTCGTCGGCTTTGTCGAAAGCGTCGTACATGATGTCCACCGCTTCCTGCACGGTGTGAGGTCCGTAAACCAGCATGTGATAGTCGCCGTGACCGCCGCCCTTGACGGCTTGGAAGTAATCCGATTGAGCGGGCTGTATACCGCCCAGTCCGGGGCCGCCTCTCACCATGTTGACTATAACGCAGGGAAGCTCGGCGCCGCAAATGTAGCTTATTCCTTCCTGCTTCAACGAAATGCCGGGCGAGGAGGAAGAAGTCATCGCTCTGACGCCCGAGCCTGCCGCTCCGTAAACCATGTTGATTGCGGAAACTTCGGACTCAGCTTGAATGAACACGCCGCCGACTTCGGGGAGCCTGCGGCTCAGATATTCGGGAATTTCGTTCTGGGGGGTGATCGGGTAGCCGAAGAAAGCTCTGCAACCTCCCCTTATCGCGGCTTCCGCCACCGCTTCGTTACCTTTCATCAATTTTTTCATTGCGCTACCTCTCTACCGTTATAGCCACGTCCGGGCACATCATCGCGCACGAAGCGCAGCCGATACAATCGTCGTTCACTACCTCTGCAACGAAGTATCCGTTCTTGTTGGAAACAGTCTCGGAAAGCTTCAGGACGTCCTTCGGGCAGGCGTTCACGCAAAGCCCGCATCCTTTGCAGGTGTCTAACTCAATAGTCACTTTAGCCATATAACATCTCCAAAGTAAATTTTGTTTAGAGTATTATATCACCATTTTTTTTGCGCGCGCAAGTAAATAAGCGTATTCCGCTCCGATTTCTCTCCTCTTGGGCAAGCGATTGTACTCTACCTCAAGCCTCCCTTCCGAAGAGCCATTCCGTAGCCGTCCCTCGTCTTCCGCTCACAAAGCATCAACCCGAATAAAGTACCCGTCGCCGGCTGTAAAGTTCCTGTCGCCCGAAAAAAATGTCTCAACCTCAATGCAACAAGGAAAATTTCGGACTTTTCCGACGAATTTCAGCGACGGCACTCAAAACTCACGGAAATTTGACTTGACATGCAGCCCGAAACATTGTATAATTTCCACTGTGCTATATGGGGAGCTAGCGGTGCCCTGTAACCTGCAATCCGCTACAGCAGGATAGACCACCCACCGAGGCTTATGTTATGGGAAGCCGACGTCGGTAAGGAGCGTTGATAGCAAGGTCTTGTGCAATTTCGTGTCGTGAACCGTGTCAGAGCCTGACCGCAGCAGCACTAA
>CALVTP010000016.1 GCA_944362765.1 uncultured Clostridia bacterium
AATATTAATATTAGTATACGCATACCGCTATCCCCTTTCGCGTTCTCATGGCGATAACATCACACAAGGTTGCCGCTGCGCGGATGAAAGGGAATGGATAAGCTAAAATTTGTTTTAACGCATTACGATATTCTTTCAATTCGCTTATATAATGACGATATTACATTTCAATATGTTACTTCGCTCCGCTATGATTTAACTATATAAGCATATGGAATATTATTGATATAACACACTATTTTAATTATTTAATTTCAGCAGGAAATTAAATATAAAATCGAAAATTATATCAAATAATTTAACAAAAAGTATTGCATTTTTAGGCATAATGTGATATAATTTAAGGGGATAGGGTTGCGATTACCGCCGAGGGGCGGAAGGTTTGGTGTGCGCACTTTGCCGGGCTAAGCTGCGCGGCGGGTGTCTGCTCGAATCGTGGCAGAGTCGTGAGTATCGTGGCGGTTTTACGGCGTTGTTTGTGAAGTAAGGCAGAGTGGTGGGTATCATGGCGGTTTTATATTTTTGTTCAAATCATAGCTAAGTTTTTAATATCCTGGCAATCTTACGGCGCTATTGTTGTAATAAGTCATAGTCGTAAGTATCGTAGCTGTTTTACGGCTTTTTCGGTGAGAGACGGCATGGTCGTAATAATCGTGGCGGTCTTACGGCGTTGATTGTGGAGTAAGGCAGATTTTAGAGTAGCGTAGCTGTTTTATGGCTTTTTCGGTGAGGCATGGGAGGGTCGTTATAATCGTGGCGTTCCTATTAACTTTTGAATCTTTGCGTAGTCGTGATACATTTAGCAATTCTACATCACAAGGTGGTCACTTCGTTCCGAGAAGACTAGACCCGCCCAACCGCCCACAAGGTTGCCGCTGCGCGGATTAGAAATAGACAATAATCATGCTGTTATTCTGTATTTCCATTACAGCAGTTTTCCACAAGGTTCCCGCTTCGCGGATAAGGGTAGGGAAAAATAGGTAATTAGTTCAAGTACTCCTATCGGTGAAGCCTGCTTTATCGTTTATTATAGCAAATTTAATATATTTATAATAACCGGCTATATTTCAATAATACCGCTTCGAAGAAATTTCTATCGCCTTAAAAATTATCTTTTGTGGCGGAGTATAGAAATATCTTTCGCGGCATACGTCGTATGCCGCTCTCTCATTTCGTCACTCCGCCGCAAAATCTATCTTTCTAAGACGATATCTCTTCCTTCTCTTCGGCATTATACAGGCTTTCCTCCGGAAACGGACAGTCGCTTCGCTCCTGTCCTGCTACGCGGGTATAATTTTCTTCCCGCAATCAATAGCTCCTTATGAAAAAAGTCCGCACGGGTGGCGAACTTAATCATAAGGATTATCTTTCTCGCGAGCAATAAAAGTACTCTCACTTAATCTTGCGGGAAGGGCTTCTGCCGACCATCCCCTCACTATAAAACACAGCTGTCGAGATGTAGACGAGCGTGTATCGAATGAGATACGCAGCGGATTGGGGCAAGCAAAGGAATATAAGACGTTTGAACAAGTAGGAGCCTTGTTTGCGTTAGTTTGCGGCGAAGCAACCGGCGGAGGCGATAAAGCCTCCGCTAGTTGCGATTTCGGGCGAAATTGGCGAAGGGCTGTATCGACATACGCTCCGAGGCAACTCCCGAAGGGAGGGAACTTGTTCCTTTCGCCCGAAAGCGCCGTGAAATATGCCTCAATACGCGGGTATATAATTTTCTTCCCGCGTCTATAGCTCCTTATGGAAAAAGTCCGTACGGTGTACGAACTTCTTCATAAGGGCATGTTCTCGCGAGCGGCAAATGTGAACTTACTATTAACTTTGCGGGAAGGGCTACAACCGACCAAACCCTCACTGTAAGATGAAGTCGTCGAGATGTAGACTATCGTGTAAACTGTGAGAGACGGAGCGGATTGGGGCGAAGGCGAATAATTAATGCTGTTTGAACAAGTTACAGCTTGGTTCGCCGGTGTTGGGGGTGATTTTGCGCGAAGCGGCATCCTCATGGGTGGGTGGTGGGTTAAGTCGAATCGGAGCAGCGCGACCACCTTGTCGCCGCTTGCGGCGAAACCTCGAACAAAAACAAAACAACCAAGCAATAAAGGTTTTGTTTTTGTTCGAAAAAGGCGGAGCGGAACCGTCAGATTGACTCGGAATGATTATGTTATTAATAAAAACCGTTAATGCGGGTGAATACGATTATAAAAATGTAAAGCTGTGCGTGATTGCGAGTCAAGCCACGAGCTTCGCGCTCCGCCTAAGATGTACATGACCGGAGATGCCCCGTAGGGTGTAGACCTTATAATCCTAATACACTTCGCGAAAAGGCGCCCCCAAGAGCGCCCCTAGACGCGGCTATATTATAATTTTCTTCACGCAATTAGATCTTACCTTATGAAAAAAGTCCGTACGGGGTACGAACTTAATCATAAGGATTATCATTCTCGCGGGCAATAAAAGTGTTCTTACTATTATCTTTGCGTGAAGAAAATTATAATACTATTGTTATAGCTTGCAAGATATGTTATAATAATCGCGATGAAGAATACTTCTTCCCGCAGAAGAATCTACGTCGTTATAGCGGCGCTCCTTGTAGCGGCGCTTGTCGGCGTGACCGTTTTTGTAGCCATACCGAGGAAGACTCCTCCTCAAGGGTATATCGACAGTCAGGCTTTTTCGGACGATGTGTGCGTCAGGTACTCCATTGAAGTAACCGACGCTTTCAATAATTACATAGTCAGCTTTCAAAATAATCTCTTCAAAGCCATTTTGTCGTTTTTCGGGATTGAACCTGAAGGCATTTCGCTTTCCGGGCATTTGATCGCAGAACTTATTACGGAATTCTATTTGAATGCGGGTATCCCGGGGGAGAAGTTGGTCAGGCTGGGTGAAGTTCTTGCCTCCTTCACTCCGAATGAGCTTTGTTCGGCGGGAGTGGATACGTTGATGTTTTTTATCGACATCACCCCGATTACCGAGGAGCAAGCCGAGGAAACATATGTCGAATGCTCCAATTGCGGCGAACTTGAGGAAGGTCAGTATTCCGAAAAGGACGGAGCGGACGGAGCGGACGGAGAGGTCGTCTATACTTGTATTAAGTGTTCCGCGGATGAGCGTGAGGCTGACGTCGAAAGAAAATTGCGCTACCTGTCTTCATTCGGTTACTATTGCACGGGTTGCTCAGAGTATTTGTGGATAAATGAGAGAACGGGCTCCGATGAGGAAGGCTTCAGCTGCAAGAAATGCAACTCGACAGTTGAAAAGCGTACGGTGGTCGTATCTTACTCGTCGATAGAGACGATGGCGGCACGTTTTGCCGCCTCAGATCCGTGGGGAACTTGGCAATCGTTTGCCGAAAAGACGATGCTCTCCACCGAGGAGACGGCGCGGCTTCTCTATCAGGCGGTGTATTTGTTGAGAAACGAAGAGCAACAAAAGATAATGGACGAGTTCGGGCGACAGAGATTTTCCGATCTGGTGGTTGCGATTGTCACCGTCTCCGAAGGCATTTCGGCATTTGCCGAAGGTGCAGGCAGCTTAATCGAGGCACGTGCGCTTGCTTCGCTTGCCTACGAGGCGGGAGCCATGTTGGACGGAATCATCGGCGACATCGGCGCGGATAAGTTTCTGAATGCTTTCGGTCTGAAGGGCTACCACACCGAAAATCAGCTTACGGAGTTTTTTAAAGAACAAGGCGTCGACGCCGACACCATAGCGGAAGCAGATGAATTTAACGCCGTCATGAGCGCTGCGGACGAGGTTATCGAGTTTTTACTGCATTTTGCGGCAGGGGCGCTTCTGGCTTCCGACACTCCGCTTTTCGACTCCGTATATTACGCATCCGTTGCAACAAGCGAGCAGGAATCCGCCATCCACCGTGACTTTTATGCCTTGGAGATCGCCGGATGCCTGACCCGAGGATTGGACAGGGCGCTTGGGGCGGGTACCGAAATAGACTCCGATGAAGACGCCGCCGAAAAGATTGCGTCAGTCTTTGAGAAGTTATCGCTTCTCGAAGAGAAAGATGAATCGGTTTCCGAAGATGAACTCATGCAGTTGTTCAGCCGCGCGAGGGCGCTTTCGGCGCTCGAAGCTTCTTCGCCGGAGGAGCTGGCGGCATCGGACGCCGAAAGTCGGGCTAAGGTTACGGCTTTTATCGAATGTTCGGAGGCGCTCGTCGAGAGCGGCAAACTTTCGTCCGGACTTGAAATATTCGGGACTTCGTTTGTTGCAAACGTCGTCTTCGACGCGTTGTCAGCCGCCTATGAACAGGTCAAACAGCAGCCGTCGATACAATAATAAACTTTGAAAAATCCCCCCGGAGGGCACGATGACAGTCGTTTTAAGCACTCAGAAAGTATGTAAATCCTTTGGCGAACAACAGGTACTCAACGAAGTCGACCTCACGATAAACAAGGGCGATTTTGTGTCGATAGTCGGTTCTTCCGGTTCCGGGAAGTCGACGCTTCTTACGATTTTAGGGGGCATTGACAGACCTACTTCCGGCAAAGTCTTTTTGGGCGAGCGCGAGATAAGCTCCGCAAGCGAAAGGGAATTGGCTGTTCTGCGCCGCACCGAAATCGGCTTCGTCTTTCAATTTTTCAACCTTGCACCTTATCTCACCGCCGAGGAAAATGTGCTTTTGCCGATAATGCTCTCCGGAAGAGTGAGTGCCGAGCACAAGCAAAAAGCGGCGGAATTGATGGAGTACCTCGGCATTGCCGACTGCGCGAAAAAGCTCCCCGGCAAGATGTCCGGCGGCGAACAGCAGCGCGTTGCAATCGCAAGAGGCTTGATCTTCGACCCAGAAGTCATCCTTCTGGATGAGCCGACAGGGAATCTCGACAGCAAATCCAGCCTCGAAATCATGCAGCTTTTAAAAAGGATAAACGCCGAGATGGGGGCTACCATCGTACAGGTCACGCACTCCGAATTCAACGCTGGCTTCGGCAACAGAATAATTGCGATAAAGGACGGTACAGTCAGCTCCATCACGGAAGAGGAGCTCGGAACGGAAAGCTATCTTTCGGACAAAAAATCCGGAATTTCGGATGCCGAATCAGAAAAAATGGATTCCCGAAATTCGGAAAAAGCGGAAGAGAACGAGCAAGCACAGAAAGAAGATACGCCGGCAATTTCTCGGTCGGAGGCGTCCCCGGAGAATGATCCGGCTACCGCTTCCGACGACGAAGCAGGGGAATGAACGGCGGAGCCGAATATATCCGATGAAGGCGTTTTTAAGGCATATACTCCGCAGCGCGGATTCATCCCGAACTCAGATGAGCATAATCATCGTCACGATCGCCGTCGTTACGGCGATGATTTTCGTGGCGTTTTCGCTTTCGGATATCTTCTATAACATCAACATGGCGGAGTACGACCGCGTGGCGGACGGCGCCGATATTCTTATAGGCAGCAATTTTTCGTCCAACACGATGTTTTCGCTAAATCGCGCGAAAGCCATTCTCTCCTCTCTTCCCGAAGTGGAAGACGTCAGCTACTTTTACAAGACGGCGAGCGTCATGAAGACGGAAGACAAATCGAAAACGGTGCTTATCGAGGCTACCGACCTCGAGGACTATCTTGCCCGCCACCCCGTTGCCTTCGACGACGAATTTTCTCCTTCCGACCTCGGCGCGGGGGATGAGTTCCGGGCGCGTTTCGAAGAGCTGGTTTCCAACTATCCCGCCGTCGTCGTCGGCGCACGTTTTGCGGCTGAAAACGGCATAGAGGTAGGCGATATTATCGAAGTTTACCTGCCGATGCACGAAAATTACATCAGCCTTCTTGTGCGCTACATTGCTTCTAACGAAGGCATCTTTTCTTCGCTTGCCGACGTCAATATCCTGACCGACTTCTCCGCAGTCGGAAACATCGGGATGATAACGGCGGCGTACGTCACTCTGACAGACCCCGGTTATTTTGAAAGCACCTCCGAATATCTTCAAAAAGCCTTTCCCTCCGTCGAGGTGGAAGAGGGGAACAACTATGAGGAAGTCATCGGGATAGTCCGTAACAACACCATGCTGCTGGCGGTAGGTCTGGTGTTTTTGGTGGTGACGATGTCGCTTATCCTCTTTACGTCCTATCTTATTGTGGCAAGAAACCGCATGAGCGAAATGGTTGTTTTCAAGGCGGCGGGCGCCACTCCGGGGCAGGTCGCGGGGATAATGCTTGCCGAGGTCGGTTTCTATGCGCTTATAGGAGCGGGTATAGGATTGGTGCTCGGAAGACTGGTGATGACGGCTGCCGTGCAAGCGATGGTTCCCGCCGGTACCGGGGTTGTCGACTATGCTGTCTGGAAATATGTTTGTTCCTTTGTTTTGGCAGTTGCGGTAACCGTACTCGCAGCTTTGGGACCCGTAATTTCGGTAAGCAAGAAAACAGTCAGAGAGCTTTCCTCTTCTTCTTTCAAGTTTCATAAAGAGCCCAAGCGCTACACATTAGCTATATCCGTATTGCTGACCGCAGGCGCGGTGACGGCGTATCTTACCACGTCCGGCATTCTGCTTGCAGTCTCCGCCGTGGGAGTCATTGCGGCTTCCGCTTTCACTGCGCACAGTCTGGTACCGTACATATTGAAGTTTTTCGGATGGCTGACCACCGGAAACCCGAAGGGCGGCGCCTTTTCCGTTGCGGGGCTCGGAGCGACCAGAAACAACGCAATGATGTCGGTGACCACGCTGGTTGCCGTCGTCATAGCCTTTTCCTATCTCGTCGTCGAAGTCGTCGGCATGGTGCAAGGGGCGATTGTGCCCTTCGAAACGCGCTATCGCGCCGACCTTGTAGTCAACGTGACGAGGGATTTGGGCGGGAGCACGTTGGAGTATCTCGACAAGGAAATCGCCGCGACGGACGGCGTAGAGTGGGCGGGGAGATTCAATCACTTCGACTACTACATTCCCGGCTCCGACTCCGACGAGTGGACGCTTTACGGCGTTGAAGATATGGAGACGTTGGAGCATTGTATTCTCCCGTCCGACGGTATGTCCGAGATCCTTACGCGTTGGGAACAGGCACGTTCGGAAGGCAAGAACCCGATAGTGCTTTCGCGGGACATGGCGCTGAGATGCAACTATGACATCGGCGACGAGTTTTCGGTTTCGCCGACGAGTCTCGATTATTCCGATGAAGTCGTCGCATTCAAAGTAGTGGGTATCGACGAGACGGTGACGGAGTACGACAGAGTGGGCTACGTCGAATTCGTAATGTTTACCGGCTACCGCAGCGATTGCGTCTACCTTGTCGACGTCGAAGAGGGCTCAGACAAGACGGAGGTTTTCAAGGCGCTCCGCGACAGGGTGGAAGCGCTGGATATCCCGCTTGTATTCACGCTGGAATTCGAAGAGTGGGCATATGCCGAGGGGAACTCGCTGGAAGGAGTGGGTTCTCTCCTCACCCTTTTGCAGGTACTTGTTTATATAGTTGCCGTCATCGGCATAGTCAATATTTCCACGGTGACCTTCTTCGACAGGCGGGGCGAGTTCAGGCTCTATAATGCAATCGGCATGTCGAAAAGCGATCACCTGAAATTTTCTTTCGGCGAAGCGCTTATAGCGGGCGGCACGGGAGCGTTGACGGGCTTCCTGATAGGCTTCGGCATAAATTTATTGGTGCCGTCGCTGGGGTCGATAATCTCCAAATACCTGCAAACAGAGGTCTTCCCGGTGTGGCTTTTGGTGGTGACTTCGGCAGCTTTTGCGTTGTTTATCGGCTGCTGGATGGCAATAGCGGCGGCTTCCGCAAAGGAGTTGAAACCCGGCTCCTACAACGAGCGCACGCACGTATAGTATCGCTTAATCAGCCTTTTCGACCTGTTCGACAGTCTTTCCCCGGCAAAAAACTCCCCGCGAGGGGAGTTTTAATGACTTTGGTCTTTAACGTACCGAGTTTTTTACGCTTTTTCCGGTAACACAGCCCGGCGTAAAATAAAGTGTGTTTTCGGCGTCCGTCAAACGAAATTAATTGACTTTTACCACCCAGCCGAACGGGTCGGGATATCTGCCCGTCTGAATGCCGGTCAATTTGTCGTACAGGAAAGAGGTGATTTTGCCCATTTCGAAGTTGTTGATGGTCCAATCGACGCCGTCGATGCCGAGGACGCCCACGGGCGAGATGACAGCCGCAGTGCCCGAACCGAAGGCTTCGTTCATGTGACCGTTTTTAATTGCCGTCCTGATGTCGTCGACGGAGATGCGGCATTCTTCAACGGGCATGCCTTCGTGCTCCAACACGCGGATGACGGAATCGCGGGTGATGCCGGGGAGAATCGAACCTACCAACGCGGGAGTTTTTACGACGCCGTCAAAGACGAAGAACATATTCATGGCGCCCACTTCTTCGACGTACTTATGTTCTTTGGCGTCCAGCCAGAGCACCTGTTCGTAGCCTTTCTTGTTGGCGATGTCGCCCGCGAGCAGGCTGGCGGCATAGTTGCCCATGCACTTGGCTTCGCCGGTGCCGCCGAGAGGGGCTCTGACATATTGATCTTCTATCATTATCTTAGTGGGCGTCAGTCCCGCTTCGTAGTAGCTTCCGACAGGGGAAAGTATGATGAAGAAGCGGTAGCTGTGCCCCGGGTGTACTCCGAGCATCGGGTCGATGGCTATCATCGTCGGACGGATATAGAGCGCCGTGCCGGGAGCGGTAGGGATCCAGTCTTCGTCGATCATCACCAATTTTTTGAGGTTTTCGACGGTTTCTTCGACATCGAGAGTGGGCATGCAAAGTCTTTCCGCAGAGCGGTTCATGCGCCTGAAATTGTCGTAAGGACGGAACAAAGTGATCTTGCCGTTCCCGTCTTTATAGGCTTTTAAGCCCTCGAAAATGCCCTGACCGTAATGCAAAACGCAGGTGGAGGGATCGAGCGAGAAGGGTTGATAGGGCACGATCTCCGGCTCCTGCCACTTGCCGTCGCGGTAGTCCATCACCAGCATATGATCGGTAAAGTACTTGCCGAATCCGAGCTTCGAATAGTCGGGCTTGACCTTTTTTTGCTTCGTTAAAGTGATTTTCATATTACTACCTCTTATATGTAATATATTTTCTTTCATATGTTTTCAGCCGGTCGAGCTTTCCCGCCGACAGCGCCTGAAACGAGGTTAAAAATTCCTTCGCTTTCTCTGTCGGAACAGAAAAGTCGATCTCCACCGAATCGGTGTAACGGGTATCCGAAATCACGGCTTCGGAAGCCCGAAGAAGTTGTTCTACGGCGCCGAGCTCTTTATAGTCCAGCGACAGCGAATAGCTTTCGGAAAGTCTGTAACGGACAATTTCGGACGCTTCCAAGCCCAGGACCGCGGCATGGGAATATGCCTGAACCAAACCTCCCGCCCCGAGTTTTATTCCCCCGAAATACCTTGTCACCACGACGGCGGTGTGGTAGAGGGACTGCTTTTTCAGAGCGTTCAGAATAGGTGCGCCCGAGGTGCCCTGAGGTTCTCCGTCGTCTGAGAAGCGGAAGGCGCCGGATGCGGGGGAGCCGACGGCGGCGTAGGGGTTGTGGGTGGCGTCGGGGTAGCGGCGGCGGATCGATTGCAGGAACGAAAAGCCCTCATCGACATCCTCTATGCGGGTGACGGTGGCGATGAACAGGCTGCGGTTTACTTCGTATTCCGCCCGGAATTCTCCCTTTCCGACCCCCAGATATTCCATTATTTTACGCTGATTTTAAGGTGCTGTTTTTTGCCTTTATGGAGGATAAAGCCGCTTTCTTTCAGCCCGGCGGGGATATCGGCGTCGAAAGAAGTCACTTTTTCGTCGTTCAGACGGATGCCGCCCCCTTCGATAAGGCGTTTGGCTTCGCCTTTACTTTTGCAAAGCCCCAATTCCACCAACATATCGGCTACTTTGACGGTTTCCGCGGAGATAGTGCCCTCGGGCATCTCGTCGCCGCCGCCGAAAGCGCCTTCGGCTTGACGACGCGCCTTATCGGCTTCCTCTTCGCCGTGAACTATTTTGGTGACCTCATAGGCAAGTCTCGCCTTTGCGGTATTGATGCTGCCGTCGAAATGCTTCACACCGTTTTCATCGGTGGTATATGAAGAGGTCATCGCCCGGATCTCGTCCATCGGAAGGAAGGTGAGGAACCCCAAGCACTTTTCGACGTCGTTGTCGTCTATGTTTCTCCAATATTGATAGAAGTCGTAGGGGGAAGTCTTGTTTTTGTCGAGCCATACGGCGCCGCTCATCGTCTTGCCCATCTTTTTGCCTTCCGAAGTCAGCAGCAAGGAAAAAGTCATCGCATATGCGGGAGCCTGCTCCTTTCTTCTGATGAGGTCGACGCCCGCGAGCATGTTTGACCATTGATCGTCGCCGCCGCACTCCAATACGACGCCGTACTTTCTGAAAAGCACCAAAAAGTCGTACGCCTGCATCAGCATGTAGTTGAATTCGAGGAAACTTAGTCCCTTTTCCATGCGGTTTTTGAAGCACTCCGCAGTCAGCATACGGTTGACGGTAAACACCGAACCCACTTCGCGCAAAAAGTCGATGTAGTTAAGGTTCAACAGCCATTCGCCGTTGTCTATCATAACGGCACCGTTTTCCCCTTCGAAGCTGAAAAAGCGGGACATTTGCTCTTTGAAGCAGCTGACGTTGTGCGCCACCGTTTCCTTGGTCATCATCGAGCGCATGTCGGTTCTGCCGGAAGGATCCCCGACCATGCCGGTGCCGCCGCCCAGCAAAACGATGGGTTTATGCCCGGCGCGTTGCATGTGCGCCATCGCCATCAATACCAAAAAATGCCCGACATGCAGGCTGTCCGCCGTCGGATCGAACCCGACATAGAAGGAAACGCTCTGTTTTCCGAGCAATTCATAAAGCTCATCGCCGTAGACGGTCTGTTTGATAAAGCCGCGTTCGGTCAGGGTGTCAAATACGTTTTTTTTGGTCGGCATGCGCTCTCCTTCGTCAGCCGTCGGCGGCAGGATGTCGATTTTTTGCCGGACGGTTTAATTTTTATTTAATAAAGTTTATCACTCCCGTAAAAGTTTATCAACCGTTTATAAGTAAAAATTAAATTTATCATACAGTAATAATCAAAATTATCCAACCGCTCCCGTCAAAGTGCCGAAGCGCACCGATATACCGACTCCGCGCCGTTTTCCGGGAGAACAGAAGCGATATCCGCCAAGCTGTTCTTCCGAAAAAAGGAAAGAGAGCCATTCCGGAGCTTTTTTTAAGTCTTGAAAGAAATCAAAAAACAAGCTATAATGTAAATGCAGGAAGGGGAGGCGGAATCGGGTGCGGAAAAAGGAGCACCCGAAAAAGTTTTAAGAGAAAAAGGCGAAAAGGAAGGCGGACGGAAAAATCCGTTTTCCGCCGCGCCCAAAGGAGTATGACATGAAAAAAGCGTTAAAGATAATCGGGATAACCCTGTTGGTCATTGTTATCGTTGCGGTGCTTGCCGTCGGCGGGTATGTGATTTACGTCGTGGCGGAATACGACAGGATCCCCGATAACCAAAAGCTGGACGTCGAGGGCGGAGCCGACTCCGGGCTCGGGACCGGGGTAGAATATACCGCCGTCACATATAACATAGGCTTCGGTGCGTACACCCCGGACTTTACCTTTTTCATGGATTCGGGGGTGATGTCGGACGGCACGGAGGTTACCGGAAAGCTTGGGAAGGCAATTGATAAAGAACATGTTTTAGGCGCCATAAACGGTGCTTCAGGTATCCTGAAAGCACAAAATGCCGACTTTATTCTGGTTCAGGAAGTCGATACCGACGCCGACAGAAGCTACCATGTCAACGAACTGGGTATGCTGAATAAGGCGCTGGGAGAAGGGTACGACAGGGCGTTTGCCGTCAACTTCCACTCTGCATACCTTATGTATCCCCTGAACGATTTCCACGGCAAGACGACGGCGGGGATAGTTACCTATTCGCGCTACAATATTACGGAATCGGTGCGGAGAAGTTACCCGGTGGACGACGGACTCGCTAAGTTTTTCGATCTTGACCGCTGCTTTATGTTGAACCGTATTCCCGTAGAAGGCGGCAGGGAGCTGGTACTTATAAACAGTCACATGTCCGCCTACGACGAGGGCGGCGCCATCCGCGAGCAACAATTGCGGCTTTTGAACGAGGTTATCGCCGAGGAGTACGGCAAAGGGAACTATGTCGTGGTGGGCGGCGATTTCAACCACGAGCTTGCAGACTCACTCGGCACCTTCCCCTCCGAACAACAGACCCCGGAATGGGCGTATCCGTTGACTGACGACATGCTGGCGGAAGGCTTCCGTATAGTGGCGACGAAAGAGGGCACCGGTACCTGCCGCGCCGCGGAAATCCCTTATGAAAAAGGGGTAAATTATCTTACCGTTCCGGACGGCTTCATCGTTTCCGACAACGTCGAGACGATAAGTATAGAAAACATCGACACCGGGTTCGCATTTTCCGACCACAACCCCGTAAAATTTACCTTTAAATTGAAGTAAAGCGTTTTCGTTCGGCAAAGTTTCTTTACCTGATAATATTAAAGAGCGCATACGTCGGTATGCGTTTTTTATACGGAATGCGTTTTAAATGCGGATCGGGATTTTCAAAAGCCTTTTGTTTTGAAAAGAAAATGTTCCCGCGGCAGCGTTTTTCGGATGCAGGGTGGCAAAGCATAAGCGTAAATCGGGCGGCTTCTGCGGAAAGAAGAGGTTTTATTGAAAATTTTCATTAAAAATTCAATATGAATTTTGAAAAAAGTATTGTAAATAGTCGTCGGTTCGGTTATAATGTGTTCATCAGGGAGATTATTCTTGGTTCGAAAAGGTTTTATTTGACCGGAAAGGATTTTCAATATCAATCGAATCGTGAAATCGACATTGACTCATAAAATAACTTTTACGGAGTATATATGAAAATAGAATGGCTGGGACATAGTTGTTTTAAGCTGACCGAGAGCACCGGTATCAGTCTCGTTACCGATCCCTTTGACGCCAAGGAAATGGGTATTTCCATGCCCGAAGTCAGCGCCGATATCGTGACAATAAGCCACGACCACTACGACCACAACGCCATAGACGCCGTCAAGAACTGCAAAACCGTCATTAAAACGACCGGCGACCACGGCGTGGAAGGAGTGGAAATTTTCGGTTTCAAGAGCTATCATGACGACAAAAAGGGGCTGCTTCGCGGCAAAAACATCGTCTACCGCATCAGAATGGACGGAGTCGAAGTCTGCCACCTCGGGGATATCGGAGAGGAGCTTAGTCCGATGCTTGCGGAGCTCATCGGCTCCATCAACATCCTTTTGATCCCGGTGGGCGGAAGGTACACCATAGATGCCGCAGAGGCAAAAAATTACGTCGACAAGCTGATGCCCGACGTCGTCATTCCGATGCACTACATGATGGACGGCTATAAGACGCAGTTCGACGGTCCGGACGAGTTTCTCGATCTCTTCCCGAAGGAGGACATCGAGTACGCCGACATGAGGACGCTGGAATTCGACAGGGCGGATTTCGACGGCGAGCGCACGAGGGTCATCGTTCCTAAAAAGATAGGTTAGCCGGAGTCGGCTGCTCAAATAAAAACTACGGTTCGGAAAACCTTATCGGGCGATAAGGATGCCTGAATGTAAAAAATATTAATTTTCGGAAATCAATACGGAGGAATTGTCATGATAAATTTCATCACCGAAGATATGCTCGACAAACTCAGCATATTCCAATTGAGGAATCTGTCAAGAGAACTCGGGCACAACTCTCCGACCGATAAAAAAAAGGCGGAGCTTATCGGTTACGTTCTGGGGTTGAAGGAACTTCCCGATCCCGTCAATGCCGCACCCGTCAGACAGCGCCGGGGACGTCCGCCGAAGGAGCAGGGAAGGAGCGCCCTTGACAAGCTCGTGCAGGAGTATCTTGCGCGGCAAGGCAAGGTGTTTGTGGATAAACATCCCGAATCCACCCCGCTTCCCGAGACTCCCGAGCAGGAGGCGATGGAAAAGGAAGCGAGGGAAAGAGAAGCGAGAGAACAGCAGCAAAGAGAACAGCAGCTCAGAGAGACGGAGCAGGAAATCAATCAATACCGCCCCCGTCAGCGCGACGATCGCAGGGAGCGCAGAGAATACAACCGCTACGACAACCGCTACGACAACCGCTACGATAATCGCTACGACAATCGCTACGATAACCGGTACGACAAATACTCCAAGCGTAATTCGGTCAACACAAATTCCCAAAAGAACAACTTCCACGATTCGGGCGAAGAGAACCCGTCTGCCCAGAAGGAACCGGGTCGCGATACTGAAACTCCGAAAAAACTCAACGAGTATCGCGACTTCGGCGGCGTTCGTCCCGATGACGACGACAGAATGTACAGGAACCGTTATTCGGACAGGATGCGCTACGACCCGCAGGATTCCATCTATGCCGAGGTGAAAGAAAGGGAAGGCATCCTTGAAATATGCCCCGACGGTTACGGTTTCCTTCGCGCCAAAAATTACGAACAGGGGGCGCAGGACGCATATATTTCGATGCAGTTGATAAAGAGGCTGAGGCTCAGAAAAGGCGACCTTATCAAAGCCAACGCCAGGAAAAACTCCGAGACTCGTCCGCCGAACGTCATAGAGGTTTTGACCATCAACGGAAAACCGCCGCAGGAGATGTACTCCCGTCCGTGGTTTGAAAGCCTTGTGCCCGTCTATCCCGACGAAAGATATAAATTGGAGCTTCCCGCTTCTTCGGCGGATCTTGCCATCCGTGCGATAGACCTGGTTTCGCCTATCGGAAAAGGGCAGCGCGCGATGATAGTCTCGCCCCCGAAAGCCGGCAAGACGACACTCCTTAAAAAGATAGCCAATTCAATTGCCACCAACTACCCCGAGGGTTCTCCGGGAGGAGCGCACCTGATGGTGTTATTGGTCGACGAGCGCCCCGAAGAGGTCACCGACATGCAGCGCAGTATCTGCGGCGAAGTCATCTACTCCACCTTCGACGAGATGCCCGAACATCACACCAAGGCGGCGGAACTTGTGTTGGAGAGGGCGAAACGCCTGGTGGAAATGGGTCAGGACGTCGTCATCTTAATGGATTCTCTGACGAGGCTCGCAAGGGCGTACAATCTTACCATAACTCCCACCGGGAAGACATTAAGCGGCGGTATCGACCCCGGGTCGCTGCATGCGCCGAAGCGCTTTTTCGGAGCGGCGAGGAATATCGAAAACGGCGGCAGCCTCACCATTATCGCTACCGCGCTGGTCGATACCGGAAGCAGGATGGACGACGTCATCTACGAGGAATTCAAGGGAACCGGCAACATGGAGATACACCTCGACAGGAAACTTTCCGAAAAGCGTATCTTCCCCGCCATCGACTTGAACCGCAGCTCCACCCGCCGCGAAGAGCTCTTGCTCAGTCAGAAGGAGCTCGAGGGTATCTGGGCGGTGAGAAAGATGCTGAGCGCGGGAGACGTGCAGGAAGCCACCGAAAACCTTATCCAGATGATGTTGAAGACCCGTTCGAACAAGGACTTCATCGATCAATTGACGATCCAGATAGCAAAGCTTCAAAAGGACGGCTTCAATTTTACCTGAGCTACCCGACGAACATGAGTGCCGAAGATATAGCAGGAATTGTAATTTCCACAGTAGTCGCGGCGGCGCTTCTGGCGCTGACCGCGGCGATGTTTTGCGGTAAGGGCGGGCGCCTTATGCCCACATACCGCTACGAACCGAAAACCCCGGAAGCCAAAAGATATCACCTCAGATTGATGCGTATCGCCGCGGCGTTCGTGTTTGCCGCGACGGCGGTAGCGTACGCGGGAGTAATGTGTATGATTTTTGAGGTGGCGGGGAATACTCAATCCGTGGGAGGCGTGATGTTAGGCGTGGGTATTCTTATAGCTATCTCCGGAGTGCTTTATATGAGTATCAACGAGAGCATTCTCCTCCTTAAACGCAAAGCCCGCGACGACTATTGGGAGAAGCGTTTCCACGAAGAGGGAGAGGAAGAACTCAGGAAGGAATTTTCCTACGAAGAGAGCAGAAAACGTCGTTCGCCCGTTAGAAAGAAACAATCCGGGAAATGAGTCCGATGTATATAAACAGTAAATTTAGCTAAGATCTTACGAACCGTTGATAAGAAACCGTGACAGGGAAGATCTTCGGGTATATAATGAACTTATTATGAAAACCATACAGTCAATTACCAAAAGAGGCAGAAAATGCATCGCCGTCGTCGACGGAGAAAAAATCAAGGTTTCGCTGGAAGCGGCTTCCAAATTCAGATTGAAAGAGGGAACTTTGGACGACGAAGCCTATGCCAATTTTGCCAAGCTGAACGACTTCTGTCTTTGCAAAAAGTATCTTTTCGACATGGTAGCCAGGCGTTCCTGGACGGTCGCCGCCGCGCGGCAATACCTTACCGACAAGGGCTATGACCCCGAAAATATCGAAAAAGTGCTGGCTATCGCCGAGGAAGAGCACTGCCTTTCCGACGCCGAGTACGCCGAAAATTACATCCGCGACCGCTCCGGAAGAACGGGCGAATACAGACTCAGAAAGGAGTTGAAACAGCGCGGAGTCGCCGATGCCGTCATTTCGGAGGCGCTGGAAAAGCAATATTCCGCCGCGGACGATTACGAAAACGCTCTGGCGCTTGCAAGGAAACGCATGGAAGGGCGGGAGCGTTCGATAGCCACCCCGAAAGCGCGCGAAAGAGTGCTGCGCTATCTGATATGGAGGGGCTACGACTACGAAACCGCCAGGAAAGTTGTCAACAAGATAGCTGCCGAAAAATAGTCAGCCGAAAAATCCTAAACTTATAAGCAGGGCGTTGTTCACCTTTTGCATGGTATCGGCGCCCACTTCACCGACGCGCGCCCCGAGGCGCGTTTTGTCTATCGTTCTCAGCTGTTCCAGCAGCAACACCGAGTCCTTCCCGAGTCCCGTCGCCGTGTTCAACGCAACATGCGTCGGAAGTCGGGCTTTATCGAGCTTCGAAGTGATGGCTGCGGCGATGACGGTGGGTGAGAACTTGTTCCCGACGTCGTTTTGGATGATAAGCACGGGTCTGACGCCGCCTTGCTCGCTGCCGACGACGGGACTGAGATCCGCATAATAGATTTCACCGCGCTTTATCACAATAGTCTCTCCGTTCATAATTATTCCTTTCCGAAGTTTATTGTTTCCCGATAGCCGCCGTTTATTCTCATTTAAGGCGGGTAATTTTTATTCCAAGGTACCCGGATGCGTGTTTTTAAGGGAAAGAACTTTTGCCCGCACGGCTCTATTCGCTTTACTATTAAATAAAATAGTGATATATTTTTAGTACCGGCGACAGCGTTAAGATTAAATTCAAACTGTTTTGTCTGACGGATCCGACACCGGTGTGTCTGAAAAAGGAAGGTGGCTTGTGAAAAAACCCGAATATTACCTTACAACCGCAATTGCGTATACCTCCGGAACGCCGCATATCGGCAACGTTTACGAGATAGTGCTTACCGACTTTCTGGCGCGTTTCAAGCGCCTTGAGGGCTATGACGTCCGCTTCCAGACGGGCACCGACGAGCACGGGCAGAAGATAGAAGAAAAAGCCGCCGCCGTCAACCTCACTCCCAAACAATTCGTCGACAAAGTGGCGGGCGACATCAAAAGGATATGGGACGAGATGGATATAAGTTACGACCGCTTCATCCGCACCACCGACTCCGACCACGTCGCCGCCGTACAGAAGCTGTTTGAAAAGCTTTACAGGCAGGGGGATATCTATAAGGGCTCTTACAAGGGCTGGTACTGCACTCCATGCGAGTCTTTCTGGACGGAAAGTCAATTGGTGGACGGCAAATGCCCCGATTGCGGCAGAGAAGTTAAGGAAGCCGAAGAGGAAGCCTACTTTTTCCGTATGTCGAAGTACGCCGACAAACTTTTAAAGTACTACGAAGATCACCCCGATTTCATCGTCCCGCTTTCAAGAAAGAACGAAATGATCAACAACTTCCTGAAACCGGGGCTGCAGGATCTGTGCGTTTCGCGTTCCACCTTCAAGTGGGGTATCCCGGTGACATTCGACTCTAAACACGTCGTCTATGTCTGGCTGGACGCGCTGTTCAACTATGTCACGGGGCTCGGATTCGACGGCGAAAAGGGAGGAACGCTCTACGAAAAATATTGGCCCGCAGACGTCCACGTCATCGGTAAAGACATCGTCCGCTTTCACACCATCTATTGGCCGATTTTCCTTATGGCGGCGGGACTTCCCCTCCCGAAACAGGTGTTCGGTCATCCGTGGCTGCTGCAGGACGGCGGTAAAATGTCGAAATCGAAAGGAAACGTCATCTACGCCGACGACCTTATAAAATACTTCGGAGTCGACGCCGTCAGAGCCTATCTTTTAAGAGAAATGCCCTTCGATAACGACGGTACCATCTCCTGGGAAGCTGTGGCTGAAAAAACCAATGCGGAGCTTGCGAATATCTACGGCAACCTCGTTTCGAGAACGGCGGCAATGTCTCAGAAATATTTCGGCGGGGTCGTCGAAAACGCCTCTGTCACGGAAGCGGTGGACGACGAACTGATAGCCGCGGCAACCTCCCTTCGCGACAAGGTCAAAAAGGCGGTCGACGCCTTCAAAGTGGCGGATGCCATCGACGAAATTTTCCTGGTGCTCCGTCGTGCGAACAAGTATATTGACGAGACGACACCGTGGATTCTCGCAAAAGACGCCGCCAAAGCCGACAGGCTGAAAACGGTGTTGTATAACCTCACCGAGACGATAATAATCTGCACTACGCTTCTCGGGCCCGTCATGCCGAAAACCGCCGAAAAGGTATTGGCGACCTATTCCGCCGAGAAACGCGACTTTGCGGATTTAGACAAATTCGGGTTACTGAAAAGTGGTACTACGGTTACCCAAACTGCCGAAAAATTGTTCAACAGAATCGATATTGAAAAATTGTTGAGCGAGGTGGAAGCGATGTATTCGGAACGCGCAGGAGAAAGCGGTAAAGCTAAGGGAAGCGAAAAAGAGGCTCCGGCATCCGAAGAAAAAGGCGGTGTCCAAAAGCCCGAAAACGAGCTTATCGGGATAGGGGACTTTTTCAAAGTCAAGCTGAAAACGGGAGTGGTAGTTGCTTCCGAGCACCTTCCGAACAGCAAAAAACTTTTGAAGAACACCGTAAGAATCGGCGACGAAACGCGCACTATCCTGTCGGGGATATCGAAATGGTACACCCCCGAAGAGATGGTCGGAAAGACCGTCGTCGTGGCATATAACTTAAAGCCTGCCAAGCTGGCGGGAGTGATGAGTGAAGGCATGCTGCTTTGTGCCGAAGACGACGGAAACGTCGTGCTGCTGACCACGGAGAAAGAGGTCAGATCCGGCTCCGACATTTCCTGACCGGAAGCGCTTTCGAAGAGTAATATATAACGAAATTCAATATAGAACGGTCATATGCTGATAGATACACATGCGCATATAAACGATGATCGGCTGCTCCCGAGGGCAGCCGAAATTCACGCCGGTCTCGCCGAAAAGGGGCTGGAATCCGTCATAGTGGTGGGTTACGACCGCGAGTCGTCGGAGTGCGCCGTCCGTCTTTCAACGGAGTTTAAACATTATTTTGCCGCCGTCGGGGTGCATCCTCATGACGCGAAGTCGGCAAAAGAGGAAGATTATCTGAGATCTGAGGAGCTGAGTCGCCTTCCGAAGACGGTGGCGATAGGGGAAATCGGACTCGACTACTACTACGACCTCAGCGATAGAGAGGTACAAAAGAGGGTGTTCCGCCGGCAAATCGAACTCGCGCACTCCCTGAAAAAGCCGATGATCTTCCATGTCAGGGACGCTTACGGCGACGCCCTTTCTATATTGAAAGAGGAGCGCGGAAAGTTGGAATACGGCGGCGTGATGCATTGCTTCGGTGGGAGCGCCGAGATGATGAAAGAGTTTGTCGGGCTCGGGCTTTATATCGCCTTCGGAGGTGCCGTCACATTCAAAAATTTCGGAAAAGCCGACGTCGTCCGACAAGTGCCCGCGGAGCGGCTTTTGATAGAGACAGACTGTCCGTACATGACGCCGGTGCCGCATAGGGGAAAGGAAAATCTCCCCGAATATATATCGCTTGTAAAAGACAAAATACAGGAGTGGCGGGAGGATATCCTTGTCGCGGAAACGACGACGGAGAATGCCCGCAGGTTGTTTAAAATTTAGCATTATGGATACCTATACTTACAGAATCGGTAACAAAATCTATGTAAATCTGACAAATCGCTGTTCAAACGACTGCGAATTCTGCGTGCGACGCACGGACGCCTTCCGCGACATCGGACTGTGGCTCAGTCACGAACCTTCCGCCGAGGAAATTATAAATTCTTTGGAGGATCCGGACTCCGCCGAAGAAGTGGTATTCTGCGGGTACGGCGAGCCGATGTACAGGCTTGACGTCATGCTGGAAGTCGCCGATTATCTGAAATCAAAGGGCAAGAAAACCAGGGTCAACACCAACGGACAGGCGGAACTCATCGTGGGTGCGGGGGTGCCGGAAAAGCTTAAAGGGCGGCTTGACACCGTAAACGTGTCGCTGAACGCCACTTCGGCAAAAGCCTATCAGGAGCTCTGTCACAGCGAGTTCGGCGAAAAGGCGTTTTATGCGATGCTTGACTTTGCAAAGGCTTGCAAGGAATATGTGCCGAGGGTGGTGCTGTCCGTCGTCGACGTCATAGGCGAAGAAGAGATAAAGGAAGCCGGGAAGATAGCCGAGGCTCTCGGCGTCGAACTTCGCGTCAGGCACTACGTCCGATAGTCTGTTCGGCGTCAGGACGAGGCGAGACGTTTTTTAAAAGGAAGTTCCGGAGAGGCATTCCGTTCCGACATACATATTTAGAGATATTTTTCCAATAACCGCACTTTAATTGACAAATAATTGCTGCTTCTATATAATTACCGCATGGGAACGGAAATGTTGGCCGTAACCGGAAAGCTCTGGTCGGCGTATTTGATTTTGGTGCTTTATATCGTAGCGATGGCGGCGGTCGGCGTCGTCACCTATAAAAAGTCGAAAAGCCTCGACGGCTTCCTTTTGGGGGAGCGCGGAATGGGCGGCTGGATGAGCGCTTTTGCCTATGGCACAACCTATTTTTCGGCGGTGGTGTTTATAGGCTACGCCGGGACATACGGCATGAGTCTCGGGCTAGGCGCGGTATGGATAGGGATAGCCAACGCGGTACTCGGTTCCCTTCTTGCCTGGCTGGTGCTTGCCAAGCGCACGAGGAATCTTTCGCACCGCTATAACGTCAGCACGATGGCGGAGCTTTTCGAAAAACGCTACAATTCCCGTCACATCAAGCTCTACGTTGCCATCGTCATATTTATCTTTTTGATTCCCTATTCCACAAGCGTATACCAAGGTATCGGCTATCTTTCCGAGGCAGTGTTCGGGCTGGACTTTGTCTGGTGCGTAGTCATCATGGCGGTGCTGGTCGGAATATATCTTTTTGTCGGCGGCTACTTTGCAAACGCCGTCTCCAACTTCATTCAGGGTATAATAATGCTTATCGGCGTCGTCGTCATGATAATTCTGATGCTGAAAGCGCCCGAGGTCAACGGTATCGAAGGCTTGAAGAAATTGATAGACTCCGGCTACGGATTTTTCCCGAGCGGCGTTGCCGATTCCGGCTTCTGGTTCGACACTCCCGCCGCGCAGCTTACCTTCAACCTGCTGCTGACTTCTTTCGGGATATGGGCGGTGCCGCAGTCGGTTCAGAAGTTTTTTGCAATCCGTAACGACCGCGCCGTGCTGCAGGGGAGCGTTATTTCGACATTTTTCGCGCTGATAGTCGGAGGCGGCGCCTACTTTAACGGTTCTTTTGCAAGGTTGTTCTACCCCGAAATGCCCGCCGATTCATCCAACATCATTCCGAATATACTTCTTTCGAACGAGATGATGAGCTACGCCGTACTAGGCTTGATTTTCGTGCTGGTGCTTTCGGCGAGCATGTCGACGCTGTCCTCTCTCGCGCTGGTGTCGAGTTCGTCGGTGTGCGTCGATATCTACCGCGGTTACATCAACAAGGGAGCGACCGATAAACAGGTCAACATTCTGGCGCGGACGCTCTGTTTTGTCTTCGTCGTCATTTCGGCGGTGTTTGCGATATTCGAAGTTGACGCCATCGTCACGTTGATGTCGCTGTCCTGGGGCACGCTGGCGGGCTGCTTTTTGGGACCGTATATTTACGGGCTTTATTGGAAGCGCACCAACAAGGCAGGCGCTTACGCGTCGATAACGGCAACCTTGGTGACGACGCTGGTGCTGATATTCGTATTCGGCAAAGTGACCGGCGGGGAAACTTTCGGCGAACTCCTCTCCTTCGGGCTGAAAAAAGCGGCGATAATAGGGGTGTTCTGCATGGCGGAGTCGATGATAGTCACACCCGTTGCGTCGCTTATCGGCGAGGCGATTGCCAAAAAGAAGGGAAAGACGCTGAATGTCGAAGCCGAACCCGCTCCGGGAAAAGCCGACGCCGAAGAGGCGGCAGATTAACTTTTTTTCGGAGGCTCGGAGGCTTCGATCGGAGACTCGACGTTTGTGGGCGTGAAAGCGGCTCCGAGGTAGTAAAAAAAGTCCCGGGTTTCCCGGAAACATCAAAATAAAAGGGGGCTTTTAAGTTTTCCGATCCGCCACGGCGGATCTTTTTTTTTGAGAATTTTCGGAAGAAGAGTATAAAAAGTCCGTGACGTGTCCATAATCGGAGCAATCGAAACCACGGAGGTCAATATGAAGAATAAAGGAAACGCCCAAAAGCTGAAAGCCTTTTTCAAGAAAAACATTTATTATATCGTAATGATCGTCTGTATTCTGGCGATTGCCGCGATGATAACCGTCGCCGTAGTGCTGGGTGGTGAGGAAACTACGCCCGTGCCCGCTCCCACTCCGGGAGACGTCACAGATCAGAATCCCCCGGACGATTCCGGCACCGTCACTCCCCCCGACGACACGCCCGACACTCCCGTTGACGTCACCCCCGAACCCATAATCTTCGGTTTGCCCGTTGCGGGCGGCACCGTAATCAAAGATTACGCGATGGATACTCTCGTCTGGTCGTCGACCCTGAAACAGTACTCCGTTCATCCCGGTATTGACTATAAAGCCGCGGAAGGCGCGTCTGCTGTCGCGGTTTATGACGGAGTAGTCTCTTCCGTAACGTACGATCAGCTGAACGGCAACGTCGTCAAAATCGACCACGGCGACGGTCTCGTAACCATATACTCCTCTCTTGAGGAACCCGTCGTCAGCGTCGGACAGTCCGTTACCGAAGGCACCGCGCTGGGGCTGCTCGGAACTTCGGCGACGAAGGAAATGTCCGACGGAAGCCATCTCCACTTCGAGGTAAGCCTGAACGGAGAAGTGGCTGATCCTTACGACTATCTTCCTGCGGGCGACAAATAACGTAGATTTTAATCCATGCTCTCCTCAAACGAAGAACGGCTCCTTCAGGGAACCGTTCTTCGTGTTTCGGAATACCGAATGCTATTGTTTCGACTTTTTTGGCGGAAGCAGCGAATATCTTTCGGGCGAGGTTATCGCCGAAAAAATCCTGTCCTTTGCGATGGGTATTTCTTTTTGGAGCCCGTCTAAAATGTTTTTCATGTGTTCGCGTTCGGTGTTGTGGTTTGCGGGGCAGGGATTGGGGAGCGGGGTCAGCCGAAGTTTATTCATAGCCCCTTTGATGTCTGCTTCCTTGACGTAAATGAGCGGTCTTATGACGGTCATGCCCGTTCTGGACATATACGAAACGGGTTGGAAGGTGTTGAGTCGCCCCTCATAAACCATCGACAGGAAAAATGTCTCCGTAAGGTCGTCCGCGTTGTGACCGAGCGCCAATTTATTGTACCCGAGCTCGACGCACTTTGTGTTCAGCGCCCCGCGTCTCATCTTGGAGCAAAGGGAACAGGGATTGGATTCCTTCCTCACCTCGAAAACAACTTCGGCAATGTCGGTTTTGACGACATGAAAGGGGATTTCAAGCTCCTCCATCAAAGCTTCGAGCGCCGCACGCTCCTTTTCCGTCCCCTTCAAGCCCATATCGACGTTGACGGCGGCAAGTTCGAACGGAACCGGTGAAAAACGTCTGTAATACGAGAGGGCGACGCACAAAATCAGGCTGTCCTTCCCTCCGGAAAGTCCTACGGCTATTCTGTCGCCCGGAGAAATCATGTCGTAGTCCTCTGCCGCTCTCCGAATGCAGCCCAGAATTTTTCTGAGGTACTTGCTCTCCATTATTTTTTGATATCCGCAGCGATATCCGAGGCAAGCTTATCCAATTGCTCGAAGGTTTCCTGCTTCGGAGTGCTTCTGAACGATACCGTTTCTCCGATAAACGCGACGTCTTTCAATAAGGAAAGCTCTTCGCGCATCAATTTTCCGCTCTGCGCCGCCCATGAGCCGTTTTCGATGAAGGAAAATTTCCTTCCCCTTATGTCGTGACGTACGATTTCGGAAATCAGCGTCTCCATTGTGGTGAAGATACCGGCATTGTATGTGACCGAGGCGAGTACGACGTGGCTTTTCGCAAAAATTTCCGCAATGATATATGAAAAGTGAGTTTTGGAGACATCGAATATCGCCGCATCCCCGACGCCGCGGTCGTGAAGCGCCGTCTGCAGATACTCCGCCGCGCGCTTGGTGTTACCGTAGACGGAGGCGTACGCTATGACAACGGAGGAGCGCTCCGGGGCGTATGACGCCCATTTCAGGTAGTACCCCGCCGCCTTTTCGAAGAGCGCTTTTGTGAGTACCGGTCCGTGGAGAGGACAAACTCTTTCGATTTCAAAGTCGACTTTTTTCAGCGCAGCCAAAACCTGTACGCCGTACTTTCCGACAATATTTGTGTAGTATCTTCTTGCTTCGGGTAGATAGCTTTCGAATTCGTCATCCGCAAGATATATGTCTGTTTGGGATCCGAAAGTTCCGAAAGCGTCAGCCGAAAACAATGTTTTCGTATCTTCGTCGTAAGTGAACATCACCTCAGGCCAATGTACCATAGGGGCGAAGACGAAGCGCAGGGTGTGTCCGGGAACGGAGAGAGTATCGCCGTCCTTTACCACTACCGTTTCGGAACTTAAATCGGGGAAGAACCCCTCCAAAAAAGCTTTGGAGCGGACGTTTACGACAATCTTCATCGCGGGATATTTTTCTGCCAGCGCCTTGACGGAAGCGGAATGGTCGGGTTCCATGTGGTTGATGACCAGGTAGGCGGGGGATTTACCTTCGAGCGCTTCCTCGAGGTTTTGCAAAAACTCGTTGGTAAACGCGCCGTCCGCGGTGTCGAAGACGACCGGTTCGTCTCCCGTCAGCACATAGGAGTTATAGGTGACTCCGTCCGGCACGGGATAGACGTTTTCGAAAAGGGAGATGCGTCTGTCGGCGCTTCCTATGTAATAAAGATCCGTCAATAATTGCTTTTTCATAACGAAATGATTATACAATAATAAGCTGTCGTCCGCAAGCGTTTTAGCGGGCGTAAACGTTTAAAAGGCTTGCACTTTTTCGGTTGCTCTTATATAATTAAAATACGGCGGAAGCCGAAAAACGGGGCTTATGCCCGAAAGGAGAAAGACATGAAGTACATTTGCGATGTTTGCGGTTACGAGTACGACGAGGAAGCCGAAGGCGTAAAATGGGAAGATCTTCCCGACGATTACGTCTGCCCCCTTTGCGGAGTAGGCAAAGACCAATTCTCACCCGCCGAATAATAGCCGAGACCGAAAGAGCCGTCCTGTCCGGGCGGCTCCTTTGGATTTTGACCTACTTGAATTTTCGGTCATCTTAAGTTTAAGCAGTCCGGACTTATTTATGCTTCGCCGCGACAGGTAAATAATGGAAACGCAGGAAATTCGCTCGATATTGGATAAATACGGCTTCGATTTCAAAAAAAGCCTCGGTCAGAACTTTCTCACCGACCCGGGGCTGCTTCGTGCCATCGTGCGTGACGCCGGCGTCACCTCTTGCGACACCGTTCTCGAAATCGGCGCGGGAGCGGGCACTTTAACTGCAAAAATCGCCTCGGTCGCCGGGAAAGTCATCGCTTTTGATGTGGACAGAGCGTTGGAACCGGTGTTGAAGGAGACCCTGTCGGAATTTCAAAACGTAGAAGTGCGCTTCGAGGACGTCATGAAGATGTCCGACGACGAGCTTAACGCCATTTCCGGAAACGACTATAAGGTAGTTGCCAATATCCCTTATTACATCACCACCCCGCTTATTATGCGCTTTTTGGAGTGCAAGATTCCGCCCCGTTCGATGACTCTTACCGTGCAGGAAGAGGTGGCGGAGCGGCTTATAGCGCCGCCGGGCACTCCCGAATACGGCGCGTTGAGCGTCACCGTCGCCCTTCGCGGCTTTGCGAAAATCACGAGACGGATTCCGCGGCAGCTCTTCCGCCCCGTGCCGAAGGTCGATTCCGCCGTTATCAGAATCGATATCGCCGAAAAATATCCGGGAGTGGATATCGAAAAGCTCTGCCGGCTGGCGCGAGCCGGTTTCGGCATGCGCAGGAAGACGCTTTTAAACAATCTCTCCGCATTGACCGGAGCGCAAAAATCAGAGCTCGAAAGGGCGATCTCCAAGGCAGGTTTCGACCCGAGAGTGCGCGGCGAAAGCCTCTCGGCAGAGGATTACGTCACCCTTTATAAGAGCCTTCTTTCGGAAGGAGCGGGATTCTGACGATAAAAATTTCAATTTTCCGTCCCGATAAAATCTCTCATTGACGCACAAGATATGCCGCAACCGCTTAAACGGCGGCGAACCGTGCTTGCTTGCAAGGACGGGTGTCCAAAGCGGCGCAGTCGTTCGCCTTTTTGCATTAAGCGCCTTAATGCGGCATATATTAGTCGGTGTGAGGTGGCTATGCTGGTAAAAAAGACTATCGTAATGAGCGGGAAGGGAGGACAGGGTCACCTGACCGCGGTAAGAGTGGGAAACGAGACGGGCTTGAAGCTGGTGATGGAGCCGCCCGCCGCGCGAGCCGTACTCGCCTTCAAAGCGGGAAATTCCCCCGAAAGCTTTTACGAAGTAAGCTCGTCAAAAAGCGAGATTCCCGTAAATATCGCGCTGGATGCGCACGACGAACTTTCCGCCGCAGTATTTACCGCGGAGGGGGAGTATCTTTCCGGTGGCAGGAAACGGAAATTTTCCGTTCCGAAGGAATATTTCGAGCCCGAAAAGGTGAAACGCGCCGCAAATTCCCGAGATACGAGAGAAGAGGGGACGGCGCCGAAAAGCGAGGAGTCTTCCGCGCCGGAAAGCGCGGAGGGAGAGGGCGGCAAAGTCAATTATCCCGATAGCGAAACACTTAAAGACGGGGGTGATGACGCCGACGCCGGACATTCCGGGATGTCTGAGAAGACGTTGAAGGACGACGGAGAAAGCGACGGCGCTAAGGCGCAAAACTTAGTTCAAGCAGAAAATACCGCTCAATACTCCGAAGAGGTCGATATAATAAAAACCGATGAATCGGTAACCGAAAAGACTAAAAAGGTAACCCGTAACGAAAAAAACGAAGACGAGGAACTTGATCTCGGAAAGGCGTTCGGAAGCTTTCAATTCAACAAAGGCGAAAATTTCTATCTCAATATCCGCGGAAAGCTGGAGGAGATAATGACGATAAATCCGGAGTGCAGGGAGCTTGAAAAACTCATCCCCGACAGCAAGTGGGTGAAAGTATACTACGACGAGGACGAATACTATGTCGTCGGGATATTGACGGAGGAGGGCGCCGTCAGATACTTAGGTTACGGCGTACCCGGCGTTGAGGGGATCCGCCCGCCGAAGGAAGCCGAGGAGTTATGTGATTTTCTTCCTTCCGGCGGCGAGGAAGAGGGGTATTGGATAATGCTTCAAAAAGCCGATAACGGCGAACTTATAAAATAAAATCCGCTGAAATCCGACATATTTCGGGGGTAAATCGCCATTTTAAAGGATCGCTATTGTATAAGGCGATCCTTTTTGGTATAATTTCAGTGTCGAAAGAAAATTTTTTTCGGGGAGGAAGGAGATGGTTTCCGATAAAACTAAGTTGTTACTTTCGCGCGCCTATTTTTATATGCTGCAGCTTGCAGACGGGAAAAGCCCGATTGACGGTTCCGAATTGGGAGAAGAATCGATAATAAAAGATTTAAAAGTTCATAATTGCCTCCAATATGTCGCAAAATTTTTAGGAGAAGTCGTCAGGAAAAGTTTCAATGCCGAGGATGAGGAGGAGCTGTTCGATCCAGCATTGACGGGTGACGAAAACTACAATAAAGGAAAGTCCGCGGGAAAGAAAAACAGAAAAATACGACCTCCGTTCGTTTACGACGCCGAGAAGGCGGCTGAAATCAGGATCAGTCCCACTCCTTGCTCGCTCAGTACGCTGGTAAAAGAGATAAATGCCGTTTTCAACGAAGGAAAAAAGGTGAAATATTCGGAGCTTGCGGAAATATTAGTGGAACAAGGCATATTGATAAATAATCCTTACAGCTCCGGCGGCAGGTACGCCGCGGCGCCCGACGCTGACATCAAAGGAATTTTCACCGAAAGAAAGGTTACCTCCTACGGAAGGGAGTATTTTGTTACGAGCTATACCCAAATGGGGCAGAAATTGGTGTTGGAGTTTTTGCCGCTCGTTGCCGAACGACAGCGTGAAAAGGCTCTCAAAAATGACTCGGAAGAGGTTTTAAACGACGACGAGGGGGAGAAAGAGGGCTCGGAATAAGCTGTCTGGCGACGGAATTATCGGGTGATCGGGAGGGGCGAACGCTTCCGGAACCCCTTTTTCTTCGAGAGGCGGATATTCGCATCGAAACGGCGTTCGGAAGGCGCCCGCCCGGATAATTTTATGCGAATTTATTTTCGCGATTATTAAATTCTTCCGCGGATAATGTTATAGTAGTTGCACGGGCACGCCCGCGGGAAGTCGGAGGGAATATTTATTTCGCCGATTTTCGGAATTAACCGACAGGAAAAAGACGGAAGGTGATGAAATGAGTTTAAAAGCCAAGGTGCAAGACGGACTGTTGGTCGTAAGACGCTATTGGATGCGTCCGAAAGCGGGCGACGAGGTGGCTTACAAAGAGATAGCGGCATTCAGTGCGGGTTCGATGGGAATGAAGTCGTTCGGCTCCCTTCTGAACTATATGCAGATGTCGGCTACATGCCTGCTTACCGCTTCCGTTTACGGACTCAGCCCGCGGGCTCTGATGTGGCTTTTTGTCATCACCAATATCGTCGGCATAATAAAGACGCCTTTTATAAGTATGCTTGTCGACAACACCAATACGCCGATAGGTAAGTTCCGTCCTTATGTCATCTGGGCGGGGATACCGGCGGTCATATCGGTGATAGGCTTGACGTGGTTTGTTCCGACGGACGGCGACATGACGACGAAAGTTGTGATCATAGGCATCTTTTTCAATATTTTAAGTATCGCGCAGCCGCTCATTGCCAATGCGCAGACGGGGATTTCTCAGGTCATAAGCTCCAACTCCCGTGAACGCACCAAAATCATGGGATTTTCGGAACTTCTCGGCAATCTCGGACCCAGCATCATTCAATTTCTTCTCCCCACTCTGGGCGGGATCTTTTTCGGCGCTTCCGCGATGGAAAACATCCTGACCTACCGCATATTCATGCCGATACTTGCCATAGGAAGCTTCTTTTTGGGATTTGTCGCGTTGTACTTTACCAAGGAAAGAGTGGTGCTTCCGAAAGGACACGTAAACAAGATAAAGTTTTTAGAGGGTTTGAAGATACTTTCCAAGAACAAGGAGTTCGGGGTGGTCACCGTGACGAGGTTCTTCGACGGCTTCAAGGGCGTTCTGACGACGCTTTTACCGTGGGTCTGCCTCTATCAGCTCGGCAACTCCGGTGTGCAGGGCATCGTTCAGACGATAACCTCTATGGGGTTTACCCCGGGTATTATCCTTGCGCCGCTGTTGGTCTCCCGACTCGGCACTAAAAAAGCGGGCTTTATTTTCAACCTCGCCAACTCAGTTGCCGCCGCGATAATGTACTTCACCTTCAAGCAAGGTTTTGCGTTCTTTGTCATTTCGCTGTTTATTTATAACTTCTGCAACGGACCGCAATACATCATCCAGAATACCATACTTTCGGACGGCTTCGACTACCAGCAGGACAAGATGAATGTCAGGATAGAGGGCTTCGCGCAGAACTTCCAGACAATGATTTCGACGCTCGGAACGATTCTTTCGACGGTGGTGTTCACATTTGTCTATGAAAGTAACGGCTTGGTGGCGGACGAAGTCACCGGCGAAACCGATTACAGCATCCTGACAGATGCGGCTGTGCGTGAACCGATTATCTCCACCCTCATTATTATCGTCATCATCGCCGCCTTCCTTGCCGCCGTCCCGTATCTTTTCGTCACGCTTGACAGGAAAAAGATGCTTGAAGTGCGCGCCTCGCTGGAAAAGAAGAAACTCTTTGCAGACCTCGGTCTTACCGACGGAACCGAAGAGGAGCGGCAGCAGGCTTACCAAAACTATCTCGACGAAAAGGCGGCAAAAGATGAAAAATTGCGCCAAAAGGCAGCCGAGGAAAAGGAGGCACTCAGACTGAAAATACAACGGGAGGAGGCTGCGGAAGCGGAATTCAACAAGTCTTTGGAGGAAACCAAATCCCGGCTTCTTGCCGAGGGGGTCTCCGAAAAAGAGGCGGATAAGCAGGTAAAAGCGATGAAAAAGATGCGAAAAGAAGAAAAACGCGCCGCTACCAAAGCCGCCTTCGCAAAGATCCGCGAGGATCAGAAGACGCTGAACGAAAAACGTAAGGCGTTCTGCAAGGATTGGATCGCCCGAGCCAAAGCCGAAGGTAAAAAGTCGTGGCTCAGAGTGCTGGCAAGGGAGGCTTTCGCCGAAACGCTGGTTACCGCGAAAAACAGTTCCGACGGCGAAAGCGAAGCCGCCGAAGCTTAAGCCCTGCAAAACAAAAACCGTAAAAAAGCATGGACTTTGCGCCATGCTTTTTTATACGCGGGGTCGCGGATAATCGACGATAATGCCCGGTGCGAAAATTTGTTCAATAGGCTCCGCGCCAGAGGGTAAAGGGGCTGTTACAGCCCGAAATAGTTTTTGACGTTGTAATATGCGACGTTTTCCGCGATTTCGTTAAGATAAGACATGCCTTCCGCCGGATATTGACCGCTGTCCGCAAGGGAACCCAGGTAGTTACAGAATATCCTTCTGAAATAGTCGTGCCTTGCGTAGGAAAGGAAACTTCTCGAGTCGGTCAGCATACCGATGAAACTTCCGATAGGAGCACCTGCCGCAAAAGTCGCTATCTGCCGTTTCATGCCCTCCAGGTGGTCGTTGAACCACCATGCGGAACCTTGCTGTACCTTTCCCGGAACTTTGCCGTCGTTATTGAATGCGCCCGCCATCGATACGAGAAGTTCGTTGTCGGAGGCGTTCAGCGAAAACAGTAATGTTTTCGGGAGCGTTCCCGCACGGCTCAAAGAATCGAGTATCGGATAGAGTCCGTCACCGAACGAAGTCCCGCGCACGGAATCGAATCCGGAGTCCGGACCTATCGAAGAAAACATTGCGCTGTTCGGGTTTCTGACGCAGCCGAAGTGAATTTCCATAACTATATCTTTTTTGTAGTACAGGATACCAAGTCGAACCAAAAGTTCGACTTTATAATTATCCATGTCGGCTTTTTCGAGGGGCTTGCCGGCGAGAGCGAATTCAAAAGCCGTTTCCGCCGAGAGCGCTTTATCGGAATAAGCCGGAACATAGTCGAGTCCGTGATCGGACGCTCTTGCACCAAGTGAAATAAAATAATCCAGCCGCCCTTCGAGAGCATACATAAGCGAGTCGAAATCGCTTATTTCCATTCCCGACGCCTCCGAAAGCGAAGCGATATATTCCCGGAATCCGGGCTTGTCGATGGCTATCGCCTTGTCGGGGCGGAAGGCGGGCAGCACTTTTATTTCAAACCCTTCTTCTTGGAGTTTTTTGTGGTATGTGAGACTTTCTGTGGGGTCGTTCGTCGTTATTACGCATTCGACGTTTGCCAGCTTCATGATGTCCCGAGCTCCGAGCTTTAAAAGTCTTTCATTTGCTTTTTCATAAATTTCCTTAGCCGTTTCTTTACTGAGCGGCGTAGAAATCCCGAGGTAATTTTTCAGTTCCATATGGGAAAAGTGGTATAGCGGATTGCCTGCTAAATAGGGCATTACAGTAGCCCAAGCTACGAATTTATCGTAGTCTTCGGCATCGCCCGTTATCAGCTTTTCCGGGACTCCCATATTCCTTAACGCCCGCCACTTGTAGTGGTCGCCGTGAAGCCAGGCTTCCGTCAGCGAGCGGAACTTTTTGTTTTCGTAGATTTCTTTAGCGTCTAAGTGGCAGTGGTAATCTATTATCGGAAGCTTTGACGCGGAGCGATAAAGCTCTTTTGCGGCATCCGATTCCAACAAAAAATCGTTGTCCATGAATTTTTTCATTTTTCACCTCCGGCGTACGCCTTTTTACCCGTTTATTATAACTTATTCGTGCGGTGTTTTCAAGCCGGGCTCCGACATTTTTTTGCGTTTCGGTTGGTTTGTAAGTCATTCCGGGAAACATTTTTCCTGACCGATATTATTTTGTCGATTTATTCCGACGTGTCCGACGGAATAAAAAACACTTTGCTTTTTTTTGGAACGGTGTGAAGGCGCCGTTTGTGCCGCGCGACCCGTTTGGGATCGGCGGTTTATCTTAGAATCATTATATATATAATATAAGAAAATCTTTTAAATTGTGTTTTCCCGCGTCGCGGATCGCAAGATATGGTGCGGCGCAAAAATTTTTCCGAAAAAATTTAAAAAAGTGCGTTTAAACGTTTGACACTCTTCCGTGTGTTTGCTATTATTGTGAGGCTGGCTACGAGGATTTTGCCTGTTTTGGCGCAAAAGAGCTCGTTTAAGTGACCGACGATGGAATATTGCGTTTGCTGCATTCGTCAATTCCGGAGGAACACAGTAAGACCCTTCACGAAGCGGCTCGAAGCCGTTAATTAAATCGGAAGAGGGCAAACACGCGGAAGCGTGGTAAACAGAGACATCCAAGGAGGACAACAATACATGGCAGGTCAAAAGATCAGAATCAAGCTGAAAGCTTACGACCACAATCTGATTGACGCATCTTGCGCTAAGATAGTAGATGCCGCTCAGAGTACCGGCGCCAGCATTTCGGGACCTATACCGCTACCGACGGAGAAAGAAGTTGTGACCATTCTTCGTTCCCCGCACAAGGACAAAGACAGCCGCGAGCAATTCGAACTTCGCACGCACAAGCGTCTTAT
>CALVTP010000017.1 GCA_944362765.1 uncultured Clostridia bacterium
AAAAAAGTTATGGATTTCTCCATTTGATTATAACAAAAGATATCCGGGGTGTAAAGATAAAATTCGTTTATAAAGGAAGACGAGCCCGGGAGGGAACTTCCGAGAGGAGCAAAGACAACGGAAAAAAGCCTTTGTCGGCATGCCGCAATTGCCGCGGCAGCCCCGAAGCGCCTTCCTGCGGGGCGATTTCCCTCTTTACTAAATGCGATTTCCCTCTTTACTAAACTTTAATATTAATATATAATATTTTATATCCGCAGATTTTTTAAGACAACGACGGAGGTAGCGATGCAACTCATTCAAAAAACAAAAACGGCGGCGGGAAACCTTTTTGACAAAGTCAAAAAATTGCTGATAAACCTCTATGACGAGGTGACGCTGCATTGGTCGAAGCCCGCCAAGGGTAACTCCGTTTCCTACCGCGAATTTCTTAATTATTCGCTGGGCGGCATGGGACAGCGCATGGTCACGTACCTATTGGGATACATGTTGTTAAGCGCCACCAATACCCTTCTCGGCTCCTCGATAGGTATCCGTCCGATGCACCTGCAATACATGTCCATAGTTGCGACGGTTTTGGGCATCTTTTTTGCGGTGCTCCGCGGAAAGTGGGTCGACAACACCAGAACGCGCTGGGGAAGGTTCCGCCCGTATATAGCTTTGACGGGCTTCCCGCTGGTGGGACTGACGCTGGTATTCCTGTTCCTTCCCTTCGACCAAATGACCTATACCGTAAAATTCATTTGGGTATTCGCTTTTGCCGTCGCAATAAACGTCTTCCAACCCCTCTTTACCGAAACTTATACGGCTTTGGCGTCGGTAATGACGGCGAACAGCAACGAGCGCGCACGTCTTTTGACGGTCAGCATGCTGATAGCTTCTTTTGCTCCGACCATCTATAACTTCGTCATTCCGTTGATAATGGACGCGGTGAAGCTGAGTTTCACCGATCTCGACACCTATCGCTACATAATAGCCGCAGTCGCCGTCCTCGGCGTCGGAATGAATATGTTCACCGCCTTGGGCTGCAAAGAACGCGTCATCGCAAGTAAGTCCTACGCCCCTAAAGTCTCCGTCGCCGAAGGCATGGCGGGCGCCTTCAAAAACAAGTATTGGTGGATAAGAAATATCGCCTCCATCATCGGCTTTTTGGAGTCGGCGTTCCTGGTAATATTCAATTGGATGTACATCTACGGCACTCAGGACATGAGTACCTACGCCTTTTTGCAGACGATTTACGGCCTTGCCTCGACGATAGCCATGCTGATAACGCCGTTGCTTTTAAGAAAGCTCGGAAACCGCGGCATACTCCTTTTCCACAATATAACGAACATCATTTTGATTTCATTTATGTTGTTGGTGTACGAAGTACCGCTGTTGTACTTCGTGGTGCTGTTTGCAAATACCGTCATAAACCAATTGCAATTGGTCTATAACCCCGTGCTGGAAGCCGAAGTCAAGGATTACCAGCAATTCCTCACCGGGAAAAGGGTGGACTTCATCCTGACCGCCGCAGGGCAGGTTCTGGTACCGATAACGTTGGCGACGAGCTTCGTTCTGCCGTTCGTCTACGAAGCAATGGGTCTTACGACCAACTACGACGTTCTCTATGACCCGTTGGTCAGAAACAACATGTTCGATATGTTGTGCGTGTGCTCGATAATCGGAGCTACGCTGAACCTTATTCCTTACTTTTTCTATCGCCTTTCGCGCGAACAGCACCGCATGATAGTGCGCGTGTTGCACAGAAGGGCGGCGTTTGCCGACTTTGCCGCAGGCTCCGCTACGGCAAGGCAAATCGTCGAAACAGTCACCGAGGACAGGGAAATCCGTGAAATCATCGCTGCTCCCGAACCCGACGTAAAAGGCGCCCGTAAAAGGCTGTTGGCGGCATACATGCTCCCCGGAAAGGGCGACGCAAAAACAGCCAAAAAAGAAGCCGTCCGCGCCGCGAAAGAGGAATATAAGGCGGCGAAGAGCCTCGCTTTAAACAAAGAAGCGTACAAGGTCATTTACCTTGCGGAAGAGCAAAAGTTCATTACTCCGGAAGGGCAATTGCGCCTCCGCTTCGGAAGAGCAATGACCCGCTACTCCCATTCCGAAATCGCCGCGGTGGAGTTCGATTCGCTCGGAATATTGGAGCCGTCGGATGACTCCGAATTCGAAAAAGTGCGCGTTCAGGTACTCGAAGGTAACGATAAGGAAGCCAAAAAGCTGAAAAGATTATACAAACGACTTTCTTCGAAGTATGAAAAAATGCGCGCCGCGATCAAAAAAGCCTACCCGGACGCCGTTCCGACGGGACTAGAGGAAGCTATCGAAAAGGCGTACGCCATGCCCACCTCAGGAAAGGAGCAGATCAAAGAGCGCGACAAAGCCATTGACCGCGCCGAACGCGCCATGCTTTCATATAACAACGTCTTCGGCTTTTACATCGAGTGCGCCGAGTTTTTGGCGGAGTCGGAAAACAGAAAATACTACTCCGAAATAGAGGCGCGTTACGAAGAGGCGCTGAAGACGATAGCGGAGGAAGAAAAGCAAGCCGCCGAAAAGCAGGCAGCCGAAAGGGAAAGAAAGAGGCAGGAGCTGGAAGAAGCCCGCCGTCGCCGTTTCGAATCCTACTCCCCCGAAAAGCAGGCCAAAATCCTGGCGCGCCGCGAACGCGCCGCCGAAAGGGAGAAGGAGCGCGCCGAAAAACTTGCCCGCGAAAACGCCGTCGGCTGCGTTACGACGGGCATGACGGCAGCGGAGGCAGAAAAGGAAAGCGAGCTTCCCGATACCTCAGGTAAAACTTTTGAAGAGGTTGCCGCCGCCTCGGCAGCGGACAGCAAAGGTTTCGAAGAGTCAAAAAGCGTCAGAACCGCAACGGAAGCGTGCGGCGAAAAAGAAACCGAGGAGAGCAACAATGACTAAAAAAGTTACGGCGACTATAATTTTGATAGTTTTGATTTCGGCGATGGTCGCAGCGCTTGCAGGCTGCAACACAGTGGATAAGCAAGAGGCAGTTAAGGTGCTCAAAAATGCGCTTGTGGAATCCGAAAACGGCGATAACGGAAAAATATTCTATTGGCGAGAATCTTTCGCTACTTACAGGGAAGGGACCTCAAACCACGTCAGGCAAACCGAAGTCAACGTCTTATGCGATCTTGACGATATCTACAAATTCATTCGGATCGCGAGGGAAGGCGAGTACGATTATCAGGGTTTGAAGGTGCATATCACCGAACGTGACGACGGCAAGAACATCTACGACGCCTACTACGGCGGATCGGACGACGGGCGCGACTACAAAGCGGTTGCCGCAAATGGCGTCGACTACGAATATGCCGCCGAAGAAGATGCCGCGTATAATTATGTTGAAAGCGATGAGTTTAAAGCGAAGTATTCACTTTCTTCGCGGTTGAACCTTCTGGACGAACTTGTCGCGGACGACGGGTACTACGAGATAGAGTCGGCTCAAAAACAGGGCAATCTCGTCACCATAAACCTGAAAGTCACCTCAAAGTACCGTGATTTTTACGAAAAAAAGCATGGCGACGAAAGTCCGCTTGACGGCAAAAGGGTGCTTATCGAGGTTGCTTACGGGCGCATTGCCAACGTAATGACATATCGCGATGAACCTACCGACAACGGCATACTGACGATGGAGTACGAAAGTTACATGCTGGAAATTTCCTATCTCGGACCGAAGTTCGACGTACCGAGAAAATAACGTCCGTCGTCGGCGGGCGATGCCCGAAGGCAGCAAAAAAAAGCAACGGGACGAATAAATTTACGCCGGACAGCGGGGAAAAGCGGATAATACAAAACGGAGAATAGCTTATGTGTCTCATGAAAAAATTGTTGCACTTGATTTTGCCGTTCCCTTCTTTTGAGAGCGCAGAGAGAGTATTGTTTATTTCTCCGCATCCCGACGACATAGAGGTGGCGGCGGGGCAGACTGCCGCAAAGCTGGCAGCGGCGGGGAAGAAGGTGCGCTTCCTGATTTGCATGGACGGCAGGTACGGCGCCGAGAGCGCCGACGTCAACCCCGACGAACTCCGCGTAGTCAGGGAAGGGGAGGAGCGCGCCTCCGCAAAGCTTTTAGGCGTCGAAGACGTGCGTTTTCTGGGCTTTTCCGACGGTGGCTTTTACAATGCGGAGGAGCTTTACAAAGCCGTCTACAAGGAGATCCTGGTTTTCAAACCCGACCTGGTATTTTGTCCCGATCCCTGTTTGACGACGGAGTGCCACGTCGACCACCTGAACACCGGCAGGGTGGCGATGAGGGCGTTTTTGTTTGCTTCGAATGCGCCGATGGCGGCGTTGAACGGCTTGGAGCCCGCTTCTCCGAAGCTTCTTGCGATGTACTACACCGACTCCCCGAATTATTACTTTGCGACGGGGAAGGAGTACAGAAAGTTGCAAAAAGAGGCGTTGAAGCGGCATTCTTCGCAAATGAGTTACACTCCCGACAAGAAAGGAAGCGGCGACCTTATCCGGCTCTATATCGATTTCAGGACGGTGCGTTTCGGGTTAAAAAGCTTCCATCCCGGCGGAGCGGAAGGTTTCAGGTGCCTGACCCCCACACACGCTCATTGCTGTGCCGAAAAAATCTGACCGCCGCAGAGTCGCAGAGATTATAAATTCAAGATAACGCTATGGAAATAAGAGTTTTACGTTATTTTTTGGCGGTAGCCGAGGAGCTTAACATCACCAAGGCAGCCGAATACCTGTGTATTGCGCAGCCCAGCCTATCAAAGCAAATGCAAGCGTTGGAGGAGGAACTCGGGCGTAAACTGTTTGAGCGCGGCAGCCGCAAGATCGTCCTGACGGAGGCGGGAATACGCCTCAAAAAACGTGCCGAGGAGATAATCGAGCTGGTCGAAGTCACCGAATCGGAGCTTCAGAACGCTATGGAACCGATTGCCGGCGAAGTGCGGCTGGGCGGCGGCGAGTCGTATGCGGTGGGCTCGGTCGTGCAGGCGGCGAAGAGGTTTTGCGAACAGCATCCCGGGGTGACTTTCGAATTTTTCAGCGGCGACGGCGACTCCGTCATGGAGCGGTTGGAGTCCGGACTTATAGACTTCGGGATCTTTGTGGATTGGAAGGAACTCGACCGTTGCAATTCCGTTCGATTACCGATGTCCGATACGTGGGGAGCGCTGGCGAGGAGGGACTCCCATCTGGCGGCAGCCGATAGGGTGACGGCGGAAAGTCTCGTCGGCGAACCGCTGATTCTACCCCGCCAACCCTTAAAAAAGCGCGATTCGGAATTGATGATCCGGTTGAAAGATGTTTTTCCGAAACTCGACATACGCGCCCGCTACAATCTCATATACAATGCGGCGCTGATGGTGAAAGCGGGAATGGGCACGGCAATAACTATCGACAAACTCGTCAACACAGAAGGCACGGAGCTGGTCTTTCTCCCGTTTGAACCGCCGCTCGTCACACACCTGGATTTTGTATGGAAGAAGCATGCCTCACTCTCCCGCCCCGCCGAAGCCTTCCTGGCACTTTTAAGATCCGGACTTGCAAACCGCTGATCCCGCCCCGCCTTTTTGCAAAACACTTGTCTTGAATATCTCTTCCTTCTCTTCGATATTATGGAGCAAAGCGCCGTAAAATATGTCCCAAGCCGCGGGTGGCGGATTAATTTATCCACCGCATCAATGGACTCCTTATGAAAAAAGTCCGTACGGGGGGTACGGACTCTTTCATAGGTTTTGTTTTAGCGAGCGATTAACGTTCTCCTACTTCTACCAATACGGGGGGAGGGCTACAACCGACCATCCTCTCACTGTAAAATGAAGTCGTCGAGATGTAGACTACAGTGTAAAGTACGAGATACGGAGCGGATTGGGGCGAAGGAAAAAAGTTGTGATTGGTTTAAACGCTTCTTCCGGCGCAGCCTGCTTTACCGTTTATCGTAGCAAATTTAATATACTCATAGTACCCGGCAATATTTAAATAATACCGCTTCGAAGAAATTTCTATCGCCCCAGAAAATATCTTTTTTTATAATTTTCTTCCCGCAAGGTTAAAGTAAGAAAACTTTTCAGTTCGCGAAAACAGACACTTATAAAAAAGCTTGTACTCTCGTACAGGCTTTTCCATAAGGAAGGGATAGAAACGGGAAGAAAATTATATACCCGCAGCTTGGGGCATATTTCACGACGCTTTCGGGCGAAAGAAACAAGTTTCCTCCCTTCAGGAGTTGCCTCGGAGCGTATGTCGATACAGCCCTTCGCCAATTTCGCCCGAAATCGCAACTAGCAGAGGCTTTATCGCCTCTGTTAGTTGCTTCGCCGCAAACTAACGCAAACAAGGCTTTTGTTTGTTTAAACAGCGTTTGCCTTTTTGCTTGCCCCAATCCGCTGCGTATCTCATAGTTTACACGATAGTCAACATTGTTACGCTTTTCTTTATAGTGTGAGCTGTTTTATAATAATCCCGCATAATTGACCTAAGAATATTTAATAACCCGCAAATCTATCTTTCTAAGACGATATCTCTTCCTTCTCTTCGGTATTATGGAGCAAAGCGCCGTAAAATATGTCCCAAGGCGCGGGTGGCGGATTAATTTATCCACCGCATCAATAGACTCCTTATGAAAAAAGCCCGTACGTGGTACGAACTTTTTCAAAAGGATTACGTTTAAGCGAGTGATAAAAGTTCTCTTGCTTTACTCTTGCGGGAAGGGCTATAACAAATAAACCCCTCACTATAAAATACAGCCGTCGAGATGTAGACTACCGTGCAAAGAACGAGATACGGAGCGGATTGAGGCGAAGGCGGAGGATATAAGCTGTCTGAACAAGTAATAGTTTGGACGCCGGTGTTGCGGGTGATTTTGCGTTAAATGGCGGCAGGAGTGTACAAAAATGTACATGACAGAGACATTTCACGCAAAAGCGCCCGCAAGAGCGCCTCAATACGCGGATAAAATTTTCTTTCCGCTTCAATTTCTTCCTTGTAATAAATGTTTCTACATGTATTGAACCTTTTCAACTAAAGTCCGTTTCCTTGAGGAATTAAAGCTTTCTTCTTTTACCTTTGCGGAAAGAAAATTAAATGCCTCACTGTAAAATACAGTCGTCGAGATGTAGACTACAGTGTAAAGTACGAGATACGGAGCGGATTGGGGCGAAGGTGAAAATGGAAAGCTGTTTGGGCAAATAGAAGCTAGGAGCACCGGTGTCGGGGGTGATTTTTCGCGAAGCGCCGAAGGGAGTGTACAAAGATGTACATGACTAGAGGCGCCCGTAGGGTGTAACCCTTAAAATTCTATACACTTCGCGGAAAGGCACCCCCGAGAGCGCCCCTAGCCGCGGGTGGCGGATTAATTTATCCACCGCATCAATGGACTCCTTATGAAAAAAGCCCGTACGTGGTACGAACTTTTTCAAAAGTATTACGTTTAAGCGAGTGATAGAAGTTCTCTTGCTTTACTCTTGCGGTGGAAAAATTAATATAAACCCTCACTATAAACCCTAGCCGTCGAGATGTAGACGAGCGTGTATCGAACGAGATACGTAGCGGATTGGGGCGAAGGTGAAAACGGAAAGCTGTTTGAGCAAGTAGCAGCCGGGAGCACCGGTGTCGGGGGTGATTTTTCGCGAAGCGCCGAAGGGAGTGTACAAAGATGTACATGACTAGAGGCGCCCATAGGGTGTAGACCTTGAAATCTTATACACTTCGCGGAAAGGCACCCCCGAGAGCGCCCCAAGCCGCGGGTGGCGGATTAATTTATCCACCGCATCAATGAACTCCTTATGAAAAAAGCCCGTACGTGGTACGAACTTTTTCAAAAGGATTACGTTTAAGCGAGTGATAAAAGTTCTCTTGCTTTACTCTTGCGGTGGATAAATTAATCCGCCTTATAAGGCAGGAGAGCCATAAACCTTGCTCTTTTTATCGCTTGCGCCAGCGCGCGTTGGTGCTTCACGCACGTTCCCGACATGCGCCTGGGGAGTATTTTCCCTTTTTCGGTGATGAAGCGGGTGCGTTTCTCGCCGTCTTTACCGGTTTTCTCGGCGCCTTTTTCCATCTCTTTGACGAGGGCGATATAATCTATATCGTCGGTCTTGGTCTGGCAGAAGTAGCAAACCTTCTTTTTCGGGGCGCGTTTTGCGGGGCGGGGTGCCCTGGGTGTTTCTTTATTTTCCTTGGTTTGAGGAACGGTAGTAGTCATATCAATTCTCCTTTTTTAGAAGGGAAGATCGTCGTCTTCCTCGATTTGGACGGGGCGGGCGTCGTCGACTCTGTGTGCCTTTACCTCGGGGAGTTCCTGAGGCTCGCGGTTGTCGTCGGATTTGGTGAAGAGGAAATTGACTTCATCGGCGACTATCTCGGTGGTGTAGCGCTTGGAGCCGTCCTGGGCGTCGTAGGAGCCCGTCTGTATAGAGCCGCTGACGGCGACTCTGCTGCCTTTTTTCAAGATACGCGCGCAAGTTTCGGCGGTATTTCTCCAACAAGTGACCGGCAAAAAGTCGGTTTGTTGATTGCCCTCGCGGTTGGAATAATTGCGGCGATTGACCGCCAACGTAAAGCGGCAAACGGGGATATTGTTGGGAGTGTACTTTAATTCGGGGTCACGCGTGAGGTTACCGATAAGGATACACTTATTCATAATTCCTCCTTATGCGAGCTTGGTGATGAGCTGGCGAACGATGTTATCGTTGATTCTCATCTGTCTGTCGATCTCGGCGGGGACGCCGGGGGCAGCTTCGAATTGCATCAAGACGTAGTAGCCTTCATTCTTGAAGTTAATGGGGTAGGCATATTTTCTGGTGCCCCATTTGTCAAGCATGCCGACGGTACCGCCAAGTTCTGCTACAAGGTTGGAGAACTTGTCGATGATAGCGTCTTTGGCTTCGTCTTCGATGTCGTTATCGATGATGAATAAAAGCTGATACTTGTTCATAGATACCTCCTTTTGGACTTATGGCTCCCGGGGGAGCAAGGGTTATTTGCATAAAATGCTTAATTATTATATATATGAAATAAACTATTGTAAAGCGTTTTCGGCAATTTTTTTATTTTCCGTGTTCGATCTACGCTGCGGAAAAGCCTTTCTAAGCCCTGAACTCAACATTAAAAAAGAAATTTTAGTAAAACTTTTCGGCGTATAAGCCGCTGTTTTCAATAAAATATCGTTTTTCAGAGAGCGGCGGGTTAAAAGGCGTTTTCGAATCGAAATTTTACTTTGCGCACACTCCAGGTTATTATGTTGTTTTAAATAAATTAAAACATATGGATAAAGTTGCTTGCGGTATAAATTTAACGGTTATTATAAGGTCAAAATACTTTGTCGCTTGAGAGGATAGTGTAAAATTTTGGTGACCGGAGGGTTGCCTGTTTTTGTTTGACCTTTCAACTTAATAAGGCAACCCGCCCGTCACACCTTTGAAAAAAGGTGTAAAGTTACCGAAACAATTTATGATGTGGTCGTAATAGATACACAATTCAATTGCAATTGCATATTAATAATATTTGTTACGGCATGGCTTTATCTGTCAGCAAAATTCGGCGTTTACTTGTAATTTGGTAACGATTATTCTATAATACATAAATTGTAATATGGATAACAACGCTGTTGATTACGAAAATAAAAACGATTTCTCGGTGGGCTCCGTCAAAAAGAGTATAGTAAAGCTTGCCATACCCTTGACGGTGGCGCAGCTCATCAACGTCCTTTATAACGTAGTCGACCGCATCTATATCGGGCACCTCGCCGCCGATTCCACCAACGCGCTGTCGGGCGTCGGCTTGGCGCTTCCCATTATTACCATCATTACCGGCTTTGCCAACATGTTCGGCATGGGCGGAGCTTCATTGTGCTCGATTGCCCGCGGCGCACATGAGAAAGAACGCGCCGAAGGTATCTTGGGGACTTCCTTCGTCATGATTTTGATTGTGGGAGCGGTATTGACCGCGCTTCTCGAAGTCTTCGCAGAAGAGGTGTTGTATCTCGTCGGAGCGGGCAGCGAAACGATAGGTTATGCATTGGACTACCTCGTCATTTACCTTATCGGAACCGTCTTTCAAATGATGGCGCTCGGTATGAACTCCTTTATAAATTCCCAAGGGTTCGCCAAGACCGGCATGTTTACCGTTTTGATAGGCGCCGTGTTGAATATAGCGCTGGATCCGGTTTTTATCTTTGTCATGGATATGGGAGTCAAGGGCGCCGCCATCGCTACCGTAATCTCGCAAGTGGTTTCCGCAACCTGGGCTTTAGGGTTCCTGTTTTCTAAAAAAGCCATCATCCGCCTTCGTCCCAAAAATATCCGTATAAATCTCGGGTACCTTAAAAAAATCACCTCTTTAGGGTTGAGCGCCTTCGTTATGAACGCTTCGACCGGAGTCGTCCAAATCGTCAACAACGTCACTTTGGCGGAGTACGGCGGCGACCTCTATATCGGAGTCATGACGATTGTGAACTCCGTCCGGGAAATCGTCTACACCCCGCTTCAAGGCATCGCCGGCGGTGCCCAGCCCGTCATCGGTTACAACTTCGGCGCCAACCGCGGTGAGCGCGTCCGCGAAGCCATCCGATTTTTGACGCTCATCTCCTTGTGCTTTACAATGGTGATCTGGGGGATCATTTTGATAATTCCCGAGGCGGTCATGCGCGCATTCACCCCCGATCCCGCCTTGATAACCGCAGGCGTCCCCGCTCTCAATATCTACTTCTTCGGGCTCTTCCTTGCCGCTCTCCAATTCTCGGGGCAATATACCTTCGTCGCAGTCGGCAAGAGCAAGGAAGCCATTTTCTTCTCCACATTGAGGAAGGTCGTCATTGTCATACCGCTGGCGTGCACGCTCCCGTTGATGCCCTCGCTCGGAGTGAAAGGCGTGTTTTTAGCGGAGCCTATCTCAAGTTTCATAGCCTCGACGTTATGCTATCTCACTATGTATTTAAGAGTATATAGGAAACTTTCCCCTATGAAGATTAAGAAAGTAAACTGATTTTGCTCGCGAAAAGGAAGTCCTTTGAAATAAGTTCGTACCTCCCGTACGGACTTTTTTATAAGGAGATATAGAATAGGGGAAATTTTCCTATATACTCTTTTATCCGCGTTTTGGGGCGCTCTCGGGGGTGCCTTTCCGCGAAGTGTATAAGATTTTAAGGTCTACACCCTATGGGCGTCTCCGGTCATGTACTCTCATGTACACTCCCTTCGACGCTTCGCGAAAAATCACCCCCGATATCGGCGAACCTGTCTTTTGTCGGTTTAAACTGCGTATGTTTATCACCTTCGCCCCAATCCGCTGCGTATCTCGTACTTTACACGCTCGTCTACATCTCGACGGCTGTATTTTATAGTGAGGGTTTGGTCGGTTGCGGTCTTTCCCCTATAAAATTGAAAGATAAAACCTGATTTGCTCGCGAAAAGGAAGTCCTTTGAAATAAGTTCGTACCTCCCGTACGGACTTTTTTTATAAGGAGATATAGAATAGGGGAAATTTTCCTATATACTCTTTTATCCTTCTAATGACAGGAGCGAGACAGCGACTGTCTTTCCCGAAAGTGCTGTAAAATATGCCACAAAGTGCGGGTTTTGGGGCTGCCTGCGGGGTCAGGCTGTTTTTCCTGTGTCAGTCTATTTTTATCATTCTGTAACCGACTCCGACGTGGGTCTGGATGTATTGCGGAGAGTCCGGAAGCGGGGCTATCTTTTTTCTCAAGGTTGCCATAAATACTCTCAGCGAGCCGACGTTACTTTCCCATGCCGATTCCCATATGCTGCGCGTGATGAAGGTATGTGTCAGCACTTTTCCGACGTTTTTTGCAAGAATACATAATAATTTATACTCTATCGGGGTGAGATGGAGTTCTTCTCCTGCGAGAAAGACCGAGCCTGCGGCGTAATCTATCGTAAGTTCTCCGTTGACAAACTTTGCGTCGGCGGTGACGGCGGAGGAGAGGCGGCGGATCGTGGCACGGATCCTTGCCAAAAGCTCTTCCACGGAAAAAGGCTTGGTCAGGTAATCGTCGGCGCCCGAGTCGAGTGCTTCTATCTTATCGCGGTCGTCGCTTCTTGCGGAGATGACGATAATCGGCATTTCCGACCAGGTGCGCACCTTTTTTATGACTTCAACGCCGTCGCAATCGGGAAGTCCCAAGTCCAACAGCATGATATCCGGTCTGTTCGAAGCCGCCAGCATAATCGCCGTTTCACCGTTGCTTGCCGGAATGTGGCGGTAGCCGTGCGCTTTCAGCGTGGTAGTGATAAGATTGCTTATCGGCGGGTCGTCCTCGACAACCAGGATCGAAGCGTTATTCATTTATGTTTACCTCCGCAAGCGGTAATCTGAAAGTAAAGCGGGCGCCGGTGGGCTCGTTATCCGTCAAGTCGATGGCGCCGCCGTGCGATTCGATAATAACCCTTGCCAGATACAGCCCGAGCCCCAGGCTACGCCTTCTCGGTACGTTTTCCCCGGTGAAGAATTTTTCGAAGACCTTCGGCTTTATTTCATCGGGAACCCCCGGACCGTGATCGGCAACGGTAACTGCGGCAAAATCTCCGTCTCGGGCAACCGAAACAGCGATTTCGGAACCCTGAGGCGAATATTTTGCGGCGTTATCAATCAGATTGACGACCACTTGAATTATGAGTTTTGCGTCAATTTTTACAAACAGAAACTCTTCCGCGGAGAAGGTGATTTTGGAAGATTTTTCTTGAAAACGCACGTGCGTCAATGCCTCCGATACGACCTCGTCCATCAATTCCGTCGTGAGGCGGAGCTTCAATTTTCCGTCCTCTATCTTGGTAACGGACAGGAGGTTTTCGACAAGCTTTATAAGCCATACGGAGTCGTTATAGATATCCGAATAGATGGCTTGGCGGGTGTCGCTGTCGAAGGCGTTTTCGTTGGTCATAAGGTTGGCTGCGTTGCCGGATATCGTCGTCAGCGGCGTTCTTAAGTCGTGCGAAATCGAACGAAGCAGATCGGCTCTCAGCTCCTCCCTTTTTGCGGAAGCAGCCGCAAGCTCCTTTTCGGCGAGATTCAGCTTGTTGTCGATCGCCAGCCTGCACTCGCCTACTATCGATTTTGCGATGCTGTCTTCGAAGGACTCCTCAGCGATATCGGTGATAAAAGTGGCATAGTGTGCGCCCCCTCTGTCGACGGAGTACAGCTTCTCTGAGGGACGCGCCGCCGGAGGAGCTCCTTTGACGACGGTTACATCGGAAGAGGTCAATTTTTGCAATTGCTCTTTCGTTGCCAGGAGAATTTCCTCTTCCGTATCGGCATTTTGTATCAGGCGGTTGGCTTCAAACAAAATTTTAGTGCGGTAGGCTCTCCGCGAAGCTTCTTTTGCGCGTGTTTTCCATTTCGAAGCCAGCGTCCCCGCAAAAATCGACGCCGCAAGCATGACGAAAAATGTAACGAGATAACCTTCGTCATATGCCTTCAACGAAAACCGCGGGGCGGTAAACAGTAGATTGAACAGCAACACGCCGGCTATCGACGAGAGCACCCAACAAAGCTTGCTGGAGGTCACTCCGCCGGTTATCAGGGCTCCTAAAATATAGACGGTGATGATGTTGGCTTCGGAAAAACCGAGCGCCGAAAAAAGATACCCGAGCGCCGTCGCTGCGGCAAGTATGCCGAAAGCCAGACCGAAGTCCTTTATGAGTCCCTTCGCGTCGGGCGCGGTGAAAAGCTTCCGGGCGTGCATGCGGAAGGTTGTTTCGGAGTCGGGAATGATGTAGATGTCTGTTCCGGGAGCCATCAGAATCAGCCGGTCGGCTATGGAGGGCTTTCCGAAAAAGCTTTTTTTCGAGGCGGCGGATCTTCCGATTACTATTTTTGTCACTCCCGCAAGACGGGCGTATTCCGACAGATGAAACGCCACGTCGCTGCCGGATACCGAAGAAACTTCGGCGCCGAGTGACTCGGCAAGACGGAAGTTGTCGTGAAGCCTCCGGCGCTCTTCTTCGGTAAGATTGTTACCGGGATCGGCGATATAAAGGGCGCTGAGTGTTGCGTCGAAGGCGCTTGCCATCCTACCTGCCGTTTCTATTATTTTTTTGTTCGACGGCGCAGCCGACAGCCCCACAAGAATGTGACACCGTCTTTCGCAGTCCGAATTTGATAATGACATTTCTCGTATTCCGGAAGGGCGATGGTTACTGGTAACTATACTATAACGATTATACTATATCATAAACGAAATGGCAACGGTTACCGTTTAACTCACGCGTCGAACTTGTTCTCCTTGTTCTCCTTGTTTTCCTTGATAAGTTTCTTGTGCGGAGATTTTACAGCCTTTGATTCCCTGAGAATACTTCTTAGTTCTTCCGAGTGGAAAATTTCTTCCGCGTCTTCCCGCGCCGAAGGCGGAGGCTTCGGCTTGGATTTTTCGGTAGCTTTTGCAACAAAATATCCGCAAATGCCAACCGGGATCAGCAGCAGGGCAAGGAGAGCTTCCATTTCTATATGTCGAAGCATTTCTGGACGAGTTTATATTCGCCCAGAACAAAAAGAGACATATTTTCGGTTATTACCGTTTCCGGAGCAACCAATGGAGCAATTTTTCCGTTGGATTTAGTCGCGATGATGCTGACGGAATACCTTCTTCGTATGTCTATCTCGGCGATGCTTTTTCCTATCCATTGCTTTGGCGGCGTCACTTCGAAAATGGAAAATCCCGAGCCGAGCTCTATGTAGTCCAGAAGGTGGTCGGCGGAGTATCTTGTCGCGAGCCAACTTGCGAGCTGTTTTTCCGGATAGACTATTTCGTCGGCACCGTTTCTTAGGAGAAATTTGGCTTGCCCGTCGCGTTCGGCGCGAGATACAACCTTTTTTGCACCCAGCTCCTTAAGCATATATGTCGTTTCCAGAGAGCTTTGGAAGTCGCCGCTTATCGTGACTATCGCTACGTCGTAGGAGTCGACGCCAAGCGACTTCAAAAACTGCTCGTTGGTGGAATCGCCTATCTCCGCGGAGGTGACGAAAGGCATTATTTCGTTGATTTTCTGCTCGTCACGGTCGACAGCCATGACTTCGTGCCCTAGGTCGTTAAGCCTTAAAGCGATGTGGCGACCGAAGCGCCCGAGTCCTATTAACAATATCGATTTCGTTTTCATAATTCTTTTTGTCCTTTCAATTGTTTCGGCTCGATTTATTTATCCGACGCTGACGTTGTCGACGGGGAGTTTGGAGACGGGTTTATTCTTTTTCCCGAGTGCCGCGTAAATAAGCGTCAGTCCGCCCACTCGTCCGAAGAACATCAGCGCTATCAATATCAGTTTCGAGGCGATGCCGAGATTCGGCGTGATACCGAGTGTCAGCCCGACGGTGCCTATTGCGGAAGCCACCTCGTAGAAGCACTCCGTAACAGGCAGCTTTTCGATGCCGCTTATCGTAAGTCCTGCCAGGAAAAAGAGGGTTATGTACATCATAAACACGGTAGTGGCGTTTTTCGGGGTGGAGTCGTCGAGTCGGCGACGGAAGAGCTCCACGTCGTCTTTTTTCAGGAATACCGAAAACGCCGTCGCGAAAGTGATCGCGAAGGTCGTCGTTTTCATACCGCCCGCCGTAGAGCCGGGTGAGCCGCCTATCAGCATCAAAGCTATCATGATGTACAGCCCTACGTCGCTGATAGCGGGGAGGGAAACGGTGTTATAGCCCGCCGTACGCGGCGTCACCGACTGAAACAGCGAGGCGAGTATTCTTTCCCCGACAGGGAGCTCCTCGAATTCCCAAATGAAAAAATAGAGGGCGGGGACGAATATAAGAACGGCGGTGACGACGAGCGCGAGTTTGCTTTGCGTGCGGTAGCGGGAAAAGCGGAATTTGTGCTTTACGACGTCTTCCCACACCAAAAAACCGATACCGCCGATAACTATTAAAAGCATTATCGTCAGATTGATTACGGGGTCGGCGGAGTAGGCTGTCAGCGACGAAAAAGCGCCCGTCTTGTCGCCCATAATGTCGAAGCCGGCGTTGCAGAACGCCGAAATCGAATGGAAAACGGCAAGCCAGATGCCTTCCGCGCCGTAGTCGATAATGAAGACGGGGGACATTATCAATGCGCCGACGAATTCTATGATGAAGACGCCGCGGATAATGAAGCCCGTCATTTTGACGATGCCGCCGACTTCGGGAGCTGCAAGCGCCTCCTGCATCGTGCCGCGCGCGAACAAGCCGGGTTTTTTTCCGGCAAGCATCATCAACAGAGCACCTACCGTGACGACGCCGAGCCCGCCCGTCTGTATCAGCGCGAGAATGACGATTTCGCCGAACAGCGACCAATGGAGGGCGGTGTCGTAAACGATGAGTCCCGTGACGCAAACCGCCGACGTGGAAGTGAACAGCGCGTCGATAAACGGAGTCCAACTGCCGTCCGAGGAAGAAAAGGGGAAGCACAAAAGCGCCGCCCCCAGCAAAATGACGCCGGAAAACCCCAAAAGTATTATCTGAAAAGAACTTAGTCTGAATTTTCTTGATTTTACAGGCATGTTACCACCTACGTCTGTATTGTAGCGCAAGCGGCATTAAGAATACGTTATAAAAAGCTTGACGGCATTAAGAAAACATTAACGCCCGACGTAAGACGCGCCGGCGCCGAGGCATAAAGAAAAACGCCTCATGCGTCGGCATTCGGGATGTATTAATAAATGTCGGGCGGGCGCGCGGGAGGCGCGAAAGAATCAATACATAATGCAATAATTAACAAAAGCGCGTGCCGGTACGACCTTTTTTAAGGGATGCGCGCTAAGCGTTCGGTAGGAATAGGGGAAGTTCCCCGGAAATTATAAAAAGGGGGCGAAAGCTTCCGACCAGGCTCCGAAATCGAAACGGGTGTTGGCGGGTGAAGTGGAAGGCAGCGTCACCGTGTTACGGTATTGAGGAAAGTGTCTTTTAAAAAGTCGGGAAGCGGTGGAGCCGTTCAATACGATGAGTCGGATTTTAAGCTTATCGACCAGCGACGGAATATCCTGAACGACATAATCGGTTATGTCCTTGTCGAGGCTCGAATCGGTGCGGCAGCTTTTCACGACATCCCACAGCGCTATGCCGTGACGGCTCAGAAAAGACTTTTTGTCTTCGATCGAAGAGGGGGTGTCTTCGCCAAAAATCTTTGCTAAGGTAAACCAAAATCTGTTTCTGGGGTTCCCATAGTAGAAGTTTTGCGCTCTTGACATCACCGACGGGAATGAGCCTAAAATCAAAATGCGGCTGTTTAAGGTAAAGCATGGCAAAAATGCCATATGTCTAAGGTTCGAAGGAGAATTTCCGGTTCTAAGCATAGTGCATAAAAAAGGCGCCGAGTAACGCTCGGCGCAGGAGATTTAACTCGGGCTAAAAGGGGAGCATCCCCATAAAATAGAGCGCAACGCCTGCAATAATCACGACGACCCAAAAGCAAACTGACAAAATGATCGCAGCTTTCGCAAAGCTTTTTTGATTTTCGGTAGTACGCGGGTTTTTGCGGCGCGCCCAAGCTGTCAACGGTATAAAGTTGAACAGCGGGAAAAGTCCGAACACCAGCATTTTAAACCAGGTCTTCGGGCTTAAATTCGGGGATGTAGGCACCAGCGGACGCGGCTTTCTCGGTTTCCTTTCCCCGACGCGGTAATCGGTAGAGGGATAAGGGGAATACCTTTGCGGACGCGTCGCGGCGGCAACGGGTTTTTTAGCCATTTTTTCTCCGAGGGCGGTTTATTACAGCTGCAGGGAGTCCAGAATTTCCTTTAAAGCTTTGGCTTCCTCGATACTCAGGGTCATGCCTTTACCCATTCTCTCGTGAGAGGGGCTCCACTCCCTGAGATCCAGACGAGGGTCTCTGCCGTTCCAGCTTACATAATTAAGTTCTTTGGTCCAACCTCTGGCAGACGTCGATAAAACGCCACAAGTTTTAGTGATTTTATATTCGAGTTCGGCGGGCATTTTGATCTCCTCCTGTGAATGCCTTTAATCTATTTTATTATATAAGTATATGCGCGCGCGAGTCAAAGAGTTTTACTTAAAATTTACTTATTTATAAAAAATTTTATATTCAGACCGCTCTGCGGCGCCCGAAAAGTCCTGCTTTTGAATCCCCGATAAATAACCGCTTCGGGCGAGGAAACGACAAAAAAGGCGGCAGAGCTGCCGCCTTTCGGATAGGATTATTGCAAAATGCCTGCTTATTTTTCCGAAGCGGTGACGGTGACTTCGTCAAAAGTGCAGCCGTCGCCCGCGGTAATCCCGGAAATGCGCGCTTCGCCGCCTACTCCTTTGAAGGAGATGTCGTCTACCGTGATGCCGCCAAGCTCATACTCGCCGGCATGCAACAGGAGCGTCATTCCCGTTTCCGCAGCATATTTCAGGGCGTTGACCGCCTTTTCGGAATCGCTTGCGTACGCCAGGATATACATCCTTTCGAATCCTAAAGAGTAGTCGGAGGCGATAATTTCGTTGTCGACGTCTTCAAAGCTGTTGTATTTTACGATGTCTTCATAGTTTATCGACACTCTGACCGAAGAGTTGCTGCCGTGGGTATTGGTGGTCTCGTAGGGGAAAGAATAGCCTGCGACCGTATTTATGGCAACGGAGCTCCACTCATCGTTTTTGAACCCGAATCCGGTTATTTTATTCATACGGATATTGACCGCGGAGTCGGTGTCGGTGCCTGCCGACAGCACTATTCCGTTGGCAATTGCCTCGGCTGCGTCGATGGCGTCCGAGCTCGGAGCGCGAAGCGTATTGAATTCCAGCGTCACTCTGTTTGAAGTTACGGTAATAGCGTTTCGGTGTGCCGAAGTAGCTTCCCCGGTTACCCATCCACGATTATTTATATTTAAACCTCTGATAACCGCTCCGTCGCAGTCGACGATGAACGAACCGTAAACGACGTTTTTATCAAGTCCGACTAAGCGGACGGCTTTTTTCATGGTATAGATGCTGTAACCGCTTTCACGCGAGGCTTCGCCGACGGTGCCGGAGACGGTGATGAAAGAACCTTCTTCGGCTTCGGAAAGCGCTCTTTGGAGGGAAGCGGCGTCCGTCGCTTTATAGGCGGGTTCGGTTACGGTTATCGGCACGCGAAGCTTCAAGGTGCCGTAGCTGAGTTCGACTCCGTCGTCGCCTGCTTTCAGCGCTTCGGTAGGGTATCCGAATTCGGTAACGGGCTTGGAGCTTCCGTCGGGGAACTTCGCTTCAAGCTTTATGCCGTCCGCGCGGAAGCGCTCTCCCGCCGCATACTCGGTGACGAGAGGCGAAGCCTTTAATTCCAGCGACGTCGGAGCCGTCTCGACTACGGAAACGTTGACCTTTACGGACGCTTCCTTTCCGTCCTCGGCATAGGTTATGGTCAATTCCTGTGTTCCCGTCTTGTTTTTGTCGAAGCCGGAGATCATTTCCGCCGTCAGCGGTACCTCTTTGACATCGCCGTTTTTATAGGTGACGACAAGGAGCTTGTCTTTCAGGTCGAGTTCCCCGCCCTTTACGACAGGTCCCAGGGTGGTGCCTTCTTTCAGGGCTATCGATTGGATTTCTTTATCGTTACAGGCGACCAGCACGACAGCCGTCGCCAAAACAGCCACCGTCAAAAGCACAGCCAAAATTTTTTTGACTTTCATTTTTTACCTCCTTTTTAGAGCTTTTTCAATAGTTTGCATTCGTCGGGGATTTTTATGCGCTCCGAGGAAAAAGTCGGAGTTTCCGTTTTTCGTCGGCCGGCTTTTCAGTCATCGCACCGAAAGCTATTCCGGACAAAGCCGCCGGTCCGGACGATAAAATTTTAAATAACTTATTGTAAATGCGGTTGCATTTTTGTCACGCATGGTGTATAATATGCTAAGTTTATCGGAGGCGGAGAATGGATTTAAAACTTTCACCGAATGAAACGATCCTGCGCGAGTGGGACTTGGCTTCTGTCAAAAAAAGGGGAGATAACGGGGTTATTTCTTTAACTGTGACCGATAAACGCTTGATTTCTTCCGAGATTCGGCGCAAATCCCGCGCAAGATACGATATTTTATTGGATAAAATACGCGGCGTAACCGTTTCGAAGGGACGTACATTGGCCGCGTTGATTTTGGTGGTTATTCTGCTTTTGGCTTTCGCATTATATTTTCGTTCATTCGGAGAACAATTTCAAACAATATTTCAAGCGTTATCCGACACGGAATTAGAGTCGGAACTGAGGGCGCTGTCAATAATTTCCGTCACGATGTTCTTCCTGGCTGCGATCGGCTTATTAGTCTCATTAATAATTTTTGTAATTAATAACAGCAGCACATTCACATTGATAATACACGGCAACTTCCGCGAAGTGCCTGTTCTGTCTGTGTCCAACCGACGCAGGACGAATAACGGAAGAGTACGCATTAAAATCAACCGCAAGTGCGCAACCGAGGTAGCACGCGAACTATCCGCGCTGTTAATGCAAAGGGCTTTGGAAGAAGGCTCCGGAGGCGCTTTATCCGCAAGGAAAACAGCAATAACCGCCCCGTCGAAAGTGAGTATCGACGTCATGAAAGAAGGGGAGTAAATTGCTGCAAATTCCGAAACGGGGATTCCGAAAATCGCAAAAAAGGAGCCTGAAAGCGCCATATCCGACAGCTTGACAGAGAAGGAAACCGAGTTTAAGAAAAGCCGTCGGCAAGAGTAAGCCGGCAAAGAAAATAAACGGGCGGATGTAGCTCCGGACAAAGAACAAATACCAAGCAGGCTATTCTGCCTGAAATAACGGGAAACAATAGTTAACCTACAGGAGGGTAAGTATGGATATAAAACTTGCAGCGGGCGAACAGATCGTAAAGCAATGGGATTACGCCAAAACCAAGTCACAGGCGGGGCGCGCGAAACACTCGCTCATCGTTACCGACAAGCGTCTGATCTCAATTGTTGAGTCGAGAAAGCAGTTAAGCCGCGACGACTTTTTGCTTAAAGAGGTCAACGGCGTTTCCGTAAAGACGGGAGCAAATAAAACGATGCTCATTCTCGGGATCGTTCTGTGCTGCTTGGTTATTACGCTGCCGCTCGGCATCATTTTTGTCATTTTAGGAAGAAAGCGCCAATTTTCCTTGACCATTTACGGCGGCTTCGTGGATGCCTCGCTGATCGATATAGGCGCGTCGGGCGGGATACTTTCGTTGTTCAGACGTAAGAAGAAACGCACGAAGGTGAAGATCAGCGGCTCTGCTGCGGAGGAAATAGTGGATACCATCGGATCTCTTATATTAGAATAATTTTCTTCCCGCGAAGATTAAAGTTAGAGAGCTTTTATTGCTCGTGAAAATTAAACCTTATGGAAAAGCTTGTACGCACGTACGAGCTTTTTTCATAAGGAGGTGATTGATGCGGGAAGAAAATAATTCCAATTAGCCGCAGCTTGGGGCGCTCTCGGGGGTGCCTTTCCGCGAAGTGTATGGGTTTATAAGGTCTACACCCTACGGGCGCCTCTAGTCATGTACATCTTTGTACACTCCTGCCGGCGCTTCGCGAAAAATCACCCCCGACATCGGCGCTCCCGGCTACTACTTGTTCAAACGGCATAATATTATCGCCTTCGCCCCAATCCGCTGCGTATCTCGTACTTTACGCGCTCATCAACATCTCGACGGCTTCATCTTACAGTGAGAGTTTGGTCGGTAGAAGCCCTTCCCGCAAAGATAATAGTGAGAGAACTTTAATTGCTCGCGAAAACAGACCCTTATAAAAAAGCTTGTACGCACGTACAGGCTTTTTTCATAAGGTAAGACCTGATGCGGGAAGAAAATTATTCTAATTATCCGCAGCTTGGGGCATATTTCACGGCGCTTTCGGGAAGGACAGGAGCGAAGCGACTGTCCGTTTTGGAGCCAACTCTTATAATACCGAAGAGAAGGAAGAGATATCGTCTTAGAAAGATAGATTTTGCGGCGGAGTGACGAAATGAGAGAGCGGCATACGACGTATGCCGCGAACGATATTTATATACTCCGCCACAAAAGATACTTTCTAGGGCGATAGAAATTTCTTCGAAGCGGTATTATTGAAATATAGCCGGGTTCTATAAGCAAATATAAAGACAGCATAGGGCATTATTTAAACAGGCTTTATCCAAAGAAACTCTTACAATAAACAATGTTATGTATTGAATCGGTATGCTATTATTTCAGCACGAAAACAAATACATATCTTCAAATTAATTCAATAAATTTATCAAAAACTATTGCAATTTTTCCCGCTTTATGATATAATTATAGGGGACGGATACGGATACTCGATAAGCTCTCACTCCGTTGGCTCGAAGGGTGTTTACCCTTGGGGCAAACACTTGGGCTACGCACTTTTGCCGGCGCAAAAGTGCGCGCCCGCGCTCGCTCGAATCGTGGCAGAGTCGTGAGTGGCGTTGCAGTTCTACATCACAAGGTGGTCGCTTCGCTCCGATTAGACTAGACCCACCCAACCGCCCACAAGGTTGCCGCTGCGCGGGATAGGGATATTGATATCAGAATAATCATACCGTTATTCCGCTTCAGCGTTCTCATGGCGATAACATCACACAAGGTTGCCGCTACGCGGATAAGAGGGAAGAAAGTAAGTATACCTTTGCTTTTAACTTATTACGATATCGATTCACAAGGTTGTCACTGCGTGGATTAGAAATATATAATTTCATGCTGCTATCCTGTATGCCCATTGCAGCATATTTACACAAGGTTGCTGCTACGTGGATTAGAAATATAAAAGAATCATGTTGTCATTTTGTATGTTCGGCGCAGCAGATTGCTACAAGGTTGCCGATGCGCGGGTCGGAGGTGAAATTTTGGCGAAAAAAAGAGCCCGCTTGCCGGCTCTATTAATTGTGGAGGAGGGATTGAGAAATTTAATTTGGTTTTTACACTTTATCCGATGCCCTGCAAGCGTTTAAAAAGGGCTGTGTAGCGATTCAGTGCCGTCGTATTTCCTACGACGCTTATATCTTAGCAACATATTTTGAAAATCGCGGTATGCGATAGTTGAATGTTTGGTGAAATAGCTTTGTCGTTTAGCTTAAATTGCTTCATTTTAGGGCGTTCGGCGTTAAAACGACGTCACTGTGTTGCATTTATCGATGCGATGCGGTATAATTTAGCCATGTCAGACATCAAATGCGTTTTATTCGATATGGACGGCACGTTGTGCAATACTTTATTAGATCTCGCACGCGCGGTGCAAGCGGCAATGGCAAATTTCGGTTGCCCTCAGCCTACCGACGACGACGTCCGCCACTTTGTCGGGAACGGGTCGTTTAAACTTATCGAGCTTGCACTACCCGCCGGCAGGGAAGCGCTTTTAAAGGACGCAGAACAATATTTTCAACAATATTACCGCTCTCATCTGACGGTGCATACCCGTCCTTACGACGGGATACCGGAACTGTTGCAGAGGCTGTCCGCCGCAGGTATTAGTTTAGGAGTCGTGTCCAACAAGGCGCAAATACCGCTGGAAACCATTGTTTCGACGTTCTTTCCCGAAACGTTCGGAGTTGTTGTAGGCGGCAGTCCCGATTATCCGTTGAAGCCGGCACCCGATATGCTCCTGAAGGCAATGGCGGAGCTAGGGGTAAGTGAGAACGAAACTCTTTACATAGGCGATTCCGACGTCGACGTCAGGGCGGCAAAGAATGCCGAGGTCAGGGGAGTCTTTTGCGACTGGGGCTTTCAGGGTGCGGAAGTGCTCTCCGAAGCAGGCGCCGAAAATATCGCGTTTCATCCCTCGGATATTTTAAAATACATATAATTCAGGCTTTTTAACGGCATTTTTCGGGGTGGAACTATCTTCCGGCAAGCTTTTGCTTTTGGGGGGTAGTATTTTGTTTTCGACTGTGTTATAATGAATATTATCAATCTAAGCCATAAATCAAGACTTACATTGTTCGGAGGCGGTAATGAAAAACAAATTGACATTTATTGTGGCTTTTTTGGTGGCGGTAACGTTGATTACCGTAGCCGTTTCGGGCTGTAACGATAAAGAGGGCGATCCCGCTCCCGTCGATGAGGTTTACTACCCCGCCGACGAGGCTCTTTATGCCGACGTTTACCCCGATTACGCGAAGGAGGTCTACCTCGAATACGTCTTCGATCCGGAGCTTTCCGCCGAGCAAAACGATCAACTTGAAAAGGAATTGCATGAAACGGGACTCTATTGGATAGACATCGACGCGAACGGCGAAGTCGTCTGGGTTCCCGCCGATACCGCCGAAGGCGCGGCGCTCATCGACCCCGACAAACCTACCGTCGTCAATATCCACGGTATGATGATGGACGGCTATACGGCGGTCGAAAAATACTACGTCAACTCCACCATAGGTTCGGCGGAGGAATTGGGGCTGCCCGAGGGCACCGACTACGCCTCCGTCAAGACGTTGAAGCTTTGGAAGGACAAAGGATGGAACGTCGGTATCTACAATTGGGCGCGCTTTACCGCCGAAAGCATCAACTTTTGGGACATAGAAAACAAAGTGTGGTCGACCAACGGCACTACCAACGTGCGCTGGGCGAGCTCCGACACAGTTCAACATGACTACCCGATGCAATACTCCGTCGGAGAGCTGTTCGCCGCCGACTATATCCGTGCCGTCAACTTGCTTCCCGACGACTTCGGTAAGTCCGAGATCCGCTTTACCGCGCACTCCATGGGCGGACAATTGGTAGCCGCCGGAGCTTTCCTGCTTTCCGAAGTTTCGAAGGGCGCAACCCCCCAAATCTCACCCGACAAGCTTCCCGACAGAATTACGATGGACGACACCTTCTTCGGCGTCAAGCTGGCGCTGGGGGACAGCGAAATAGATATGTTCCAAAAGGGCTTGACCGTGCGCTGGTCCGGCGAAGCAATGCCCGGGGATCGCTGCGGCATGGCGTACGCCGAAGCTATCAAAGCGCTCGCTTATCAGGGCGTCGTCATAGAGTATTACTCTTATGACGGCTCGGCGCTGCACCTTGCCATTTCCCCCGACATACGCGAAATTCTGTTGGACAATACCTGCTACATCCTGATGAATCCCGACTACGAACACTACTTCACCGCCGTCGGTAAAACCTACATGAAAATGGGCGACGGACATACTGCCGAAAGACAATTTTCGCAATGCTCCATCGTGCGTGACTACCCGGAGGACGATTCCGGCTTGACCGACGAACAAAAAATCGCCTATGCCAACGCCCTTCCCACCGATGAGCTTAGAAAACTTGTCGGAAAAGTCTTCGAGATCACCGAAGGTGCAACGACGCTGACCACTACCGATGATGTATACACCGAATTGACTAAAGAGCAGGTGTTGACACGGTTTAGTTTGTAATTTTCTTCCCGCAAGAGGAAAGTAAGAGTACTTTAATTGCTCGCTATAACAGACCCTTATAAAAAAGTTCGCCACCCGTGCGGACTTTTTTCATAAGGAGCTATTGATTGCGGGAAGAAAATTACAACCCGCGGCTTGGGGCGCTCTCGGGGGTGCCTTTCCGCGAAGTGTACAGGATTTAAAGGTATACACCCTACGGGCGCCTCTAGTCATGTACATCTTTGTACACTCCTGCCGGCGCTTCGCAAAAAATCACCCCCGACACCGGTGTTCCCGGCTGCCACTTGCTCAAATAGCTTTCCATTTTCACCTTCGCCCCAATCCGCTGCGTATCCCGTTCGATACACGCTCGTCTACATTATTACGGCTGTATTTTATGGTGATGGGTTTATTTGTTATAGCCTTTCCTGCAAGATTAAAGTTAGAGAACTTTTATTGCTCGCGAGAACTAAAACCTTATAAAAAAGCTTGTACGCACGTACAGGCTTTTTTCATAAGATAAGACCTGATGCGGGAAGAAAATTACAACCCGCGTAGCAGGACAGGAGCGAAGCGACTGTCCGTTTTGGAGTTAAGCCTTGATAATACCGAAGAGAAGGAAGAGATATCGTCTTAGAAAGATAGATTTTGCGGCGGAGTGACGAAATGAGAGAGCGGCATACGACGTATGCCGCGAACGATATTTCTATACTCCGCCACAAAAGATAATTTCTAAGGGGATAGAAATTTCTTCGAAGCGGTATTATTGAAATATAGCGGGGTACTATGAGTATATTAAATTTGCTATGATAAACGGTAAAGCAGGCTTCACCGGTATGTGCAATTAAACCAACCACATCTCTTTTTTCGCCCCAATCCGCTCCGTATCCCGTACTTTACACGCTCGTCTACATCTCGACGACTTCATCTTACAGTGAGGGGATGGTCGGCAGAAGCCCTTCCCGCAAGAGGAAAGTAAGAGCACTTTTATTTCTCGTGAGAACAAAACCTTATGGAAAAGCTTGTACGCACGTACAGGCTTTTTTCATAAGGTAAGACCTGATGCGGGAAGAAAATTACAACCCGCGTAGCAGGACAGGAGCGAAGCGACTGTCCGCTTTGGAGCCAACTCTTATAATACCGAAGAGAAGGAAGAGATATCGTCTTAGAAAGATAGATTTTGCGGCGGAATATTGTAAAAATGAATTATCACTCACACGTCATGGCGCCAAAAGCGTTATGCGTTTTTATCATTGTAAAGGATGACATTTTTTTGTGTGAGTTGGATTAAATCAGAAATTTATTTGAAAAAGTACGCGGGATCATATATAATAAAAATAGAAAGATAAGTGTGAGAAGTTCGCATGAAAACGCTAATAAAAGAGAATCAGCATTTTATCATCTTTAAGACCGAAGATAGCAAAATTGAAGTTGATGTTCGCTTTCAGGGGGAAACCGTATGGTTGACGCTTGATCAAATGTCTATGCTGTTTGAAAGGGATAAGTCTACTATCTCCCGCCACATCAAAAATATTTTTGGGGAGGGCGAACTTGTGCGTGAAGCAGTTGTTGCAAAATTTGCAACAACTGCCGCAGACGGTAAAACCTATCAGGTTGATTACTTTAATCTTGATGTCATCATATCTGTCGGGTATCGCGTAAAATCACTGCGTGGTACACAATTTCGTCAATGGGCTACAAAACTAATCAACGAATATATCCGTAAAGGGTTTGCGCTTGACGATGACAGGTTGAAGGAACTTGGAGGAGGCGGTTATTTTAAGGAACTTTTGGAGCGCATCCGAGATATTCGCGCCTCCGAAAAGGTATTTTACCGCCAGATACTTGATATCTATGCAACGAGCATAGACTACGATCCTCACTCCGAAATTTCCATTGCGTTCTTTAAAAAAGTACAGAACAAAATTCATTACGCCGTGCATGGTCAAACGGCTGCCGAAGTCATCTTTAACCGTGCAGATGCAGAAAAAGAATTTATGGGACTTACCACGTTTACGGGCAACCGCCCCCATCTGCAAGATGCCGTTATAGCAAAGAATTATCTCAACGAAAAAGAATTGCGCAGCCTCGGTCAAATCGTTTCAGGGTATCTTGATTTTGCAGAAAGACAGGCTGAGCGAGAGCAGCCCATGACGATGGCTGACTGGTCAGCACATTTAGATCGGATACTTACAATGAGCGGTGAAAAACTACTTGTCGGAGCAGGAGCCGTCAGCCACGAGCAGGCAATGGATAAGGCAAAGTCAGAATATAAAAAGTATCAGGCAAGAACTCTCTCCGAAGTGGAGCAAGCATATCTTGATTGCATAAGTGAATTAAATCAGAAAGCGGAAAATGATAAAAAATAGAATGGGAGTAATTTTATTCCCGTATCAATATCTCCTTATGAAAAAAGTCCGCACGGGTGGCGAACTTCTTCATAAGGGTTTGTTTTCGCGAGCAATAAAAGTACTCTAATTTTAATCTTACGGGAAGGGCTTCCACCGACTATCCCCTCATTATAAAATACAGCCGTCGAGATGTAGACTGCCGTGTAAAGAACGAGATACGGAGCGGATTGGGGCGATATTGGGGGTGATTTTTCGCGAAGCGTTATCCTCATGGGCGGGAGGTGGGTTAAGTCTAATCGGAGCAGAGCGACTACCTTGTCGCCGCTTGCGGCGAAACCTCGAACAAAATCAAAACAACCAAGCAATAAAGGTTTTGTTTTTGTTCGAAAAAGGCGGAGCGGAACCGTCAGATTGACTCGGAATGATTATGTTATTAATAAAGACCGTTAATGCGGGTGTTTGTCTCAATAATAAGCTAGCTTTAAGCGGGGTGCGCCGAGGAGATTCGATAGGCGAAGGCATACGCCGAAAGATTTTTTGATTTATCTAAGAAAACGTCCGAAGGCAATACCCCTCGGGGTCTTGTCGAGGGCGCTTTCGACGATAAGGCGGAAAAGATTCGGCGTATGTCCTTCGAATATCGGATAGACGAGGCATACGAGTCAAGCCACGAGCTTCGCGCTCCGCCGGAGACGCGGGTACGATAGAATGGGAGCAATTTACTTCCCGTTCAGGTCTTACCTTATGAAAAAAGTCCGTACGTGGTACGAACTTCTTCATAAGGGTTTGTTTTCGCGAGCAATAAAAGTACTCTAATTTTAAATTTTACGGGAAGGGCTTCCACCGACTATCCCCTCACTATATAATAACGCCGTCGAGATGTAGACGAGCGTGTAAAGTACGAGATACGCAGCGGATTGGGGCAAGCAAAGAAAAAAGGCTGTTTGAACAGACAGACGTCGGGATTGCGTTAGTTTGCGGCGAAGCAGGCAATGATGCCTCGTGAGGCATCATTGCCTGCGGTTTCGGGCGAAACTCCCGCCGATTAGTATCGACATACAATCAAGGGAGCCCCTGTGGGAAACTTGTTTCTTTCGCCCGAAAGCGTCGTGGAATATGCCCCAAGACGCGGGTACGATAGAGTGGGAGTAATTTACTTCCCGTTCAGGTCTTACCTTATGAAAAAAGTCCGTACGTGGTACGAACTTCTTCATAAGGCTCTTTTTTCGCGAGCAATAAAAGTATTCTATCTTTACTCTTACGGGAAGAAAATTACTCCCACTCTATCGTTGAAGGAGGTTTGGTAGTTATATCATAGACTACGCGATTGACGCCTTTCACCTCTTTGACGATCCTCGAAGACGCCCTGCGCAGCACGGGATAGGGGAGCTCCACCCAATCGGCGGTGACTGCGTCGTGGGTATTGATGGCACGGAGCGCTATCATATGCTCGTAGGTTCTGACGCCGTCGGTGACCCCGGTAGACATGGAGTCGTTGATAATGGCAAAGTATTGCCAAACCTTGGTTCCGAGCCCGGCGTTTTCTATTTCTTCACGGAAGATGGCGTCGGCTTCACGCAGGATGTCGAGCTTTTCACGGGTGATTTCGCCGATGACCCTGACGCCGAGTCCCGGTCCCGGGAAGGGCTGACGGTCGACGATGAAATCGGGAAGTCCGAGCTCTCTGCCCACTTCGCGAACCTCGAACTTATAAAGGTCTCTGACGGGTTCCACCAAGCCTTCGAAACCGATGTCTTTCGGCAGCCCGCCGACGTTGTGGTGGGACTTGACGAGCTTGTTTTTGCCGTCGGTACCGGATTCTATAATGTCGGGAAGAATGGTGCCTTGCGCCAAAAATTCGATTTTTCCGAGTTTTTTCGCCTCTTCTTCGAAGACTCTTACAAACTCTTCGCCGATTATTTTTCTCTTCTTTTCGGGGTCGGACACGCCTTTCAATTTGTCAAGGAATCTGTCTTGAGCGTCTACGGCGACAAGGTTCATGCCGAATTGATCGCGGAAAACTTTCTGCACCTGCTCGAATTCGCCTTTGCGCAGAAGTCCGTGGTCGACAAATACCGAAATGAGGTTGGAGCCTATCGCCTTATGGATGAGTGCAGCACATACCGAGCTGTCCACACCGCCCGAAAGCCCCAAAAGTACCTTTTTGTCGCCCACCTGTTCGCGGATCTTGGCGACTTGGTTTTCGATGAAGTTCTTGTCCATTGTTCCTCCTGTGGCGGGGCTCGTGGTTTTCCCGAAGCCGCACGCCGTTTCGAATAACAAAATTATACCTTATTCGTCGCCGGTTGACAATTGAATTTTTTATATTGTCGCCCGGGCGGAGAAAATTTTTCGGAAATCTTTCGCTCCGCGCGCCGCGATTTTCAGCCGCATAATTTTTTTCCGGAAAATGAAGATAATCGCTTGACATCGGACAACCGAATAGTTACAATAATATCGATAAAAAAATATCGATTAAATCGCGTCGAACGGCGCGGCTTGACGGAGGACGAATGAACGGAGAGGTTTCCCTTCAGACATTCCACAGGATGCCGCAATACTTAAAGGCTCTCTACGAATTCAAAAAGGAAGGCAGGGAGAATATTTCCAGCGTGCAGCTTGCGGAAGCGTTGAACATGACGCCGTCCATCGTAAAAAAGGATCTGTCGCAAGCCAAGATACAGGACGGGAAGCCGAAAGTCGGCTATGCGATAGGGGATCTGATTGCGGGTATTTCCGAATTTTTAGGATACAACAATTTAAAAGAAGCGGTGCTTGTCGGGGCAGGGAAGCTCGGGCAGGCACTTTTGGGCTACGAAGGTTTCGGAGAATACGGGCTGAATATCGTGGCGGGCTTCGACATCGACGACTCGATAATAGGCGGGAAAATTCACGGCAAGCCGATACTTCCTACGGGGAAGCTGCAGGGCGCCATCGAAAAATTGGGTATAAAGATAGCCATATTGACGGTACCCGCGGAGCACGCTCAGGCGATGGCGGATCTGTTGGTGAAGGCGGGGATACGAGCTGTCTGGAACTTCACCACGGCGCACATACAGGTGCCGGAGAACATCGCGGTGAGGAACGAAAACATGGCTTCGTCGCTTGCGGTGCTGAGTGCGCAGCTGCAGGAGATCATAAAAAAAGAGGAAGCGCAGAACTAAAAAACCGCCCTCAAAGGCGTCAAATATAAAAAAAAATAAACCTAAACCGGGAGACAAAATACTATGGAGACAACAAGAGAACTTGTAGATTCCGTCGAAAAACTCGAAGCGTTGCTCGCAAAAGTCAGGGCTGCCGAAGCCAAGTTTGCGACGTACACGCAAGAACAAGTAGACAAGATCTTCTTCGAAGCGGCTATGGCGGCGAACCAGGCGCGCATTCCGCTTGCCAAGATGGCGGTTGAAGAGACCGGCATGGGCGTGGTCGAAGACAAAGTCATCAAGAACCACTATGCCGCCGAGTACATCTACAACGCCTACAAAAACACCAAGACGGTAGGCGTCGTCGAAGAAGACAAAGCGTACGGCATCAAAAAGATTGCCGAGCCTATCGGAGTGGTGGCGGCGGTTATTCCGACGACGAACCCCACTTCGACTGCGATATTCAAGACGCTTATTTCGTTAAAGACCAGAAACGGCATCATCATCAGCCCCCATCCGCGCGCCAAAAAGAGCACGATAGCGGCTGCCAAGGTGGTTTTGGAGGCGGCTGTCAAAGCGGGTGCTCCCGAGGACATCATCGGCTGGATAGACGTTCCGAGCCTTGAAATGACCAATCTTCTGATGAAAGAAGCCGACATTATCCTGGCTACCGGCGGTCCCGGCATGGTCAAGTCGGCGTACTCCTCCGGAAAACCTGCCGTCGGCGTCGGCGCGGGCAACACTCCCGCTATTATCGATGAGACGGCGGACATAGTTTTGGCGGTCAACTCGATAATGCACTCCAAGACGTTCGATAACGGCATGATCTGTGCTTCAGAGCAATCGGTCATCGTTGACGACAAGATCTACGACGCCGTAAAAGCCGAGTTCTTAGCCCGCGGCGCCTATTTCCTCAATCCCGAAGAGACCGAAAAGGTCAGAAAGACTATCATAATCAACGGCGCGTTGAACGCCAAAATAGTCGGGCAGCGCGCTCCGAAGATAGCCATGCTTTCCGGAGTCACCGTGCCCGATTCAGTAAAAGTATTGATAGGCGAAGTCGAGTCCGTCGATATTTCGGAAGAATTCGCTCACGAAAAGCTCTCCCCGGTACTTGCCATGTACCGCGCGAAGAACTTCAACGACGCCGTCGACAAAGCCGAAAGATTGATAGCCGACGGCGGCTTCGGACACACTTCCTCGGTATATATCAACCAACTTACCGAAAGCGACAAACTCGATATGTTCTTCGAGCGCATGAAGACATGCCGCGTCCTGGTCAACACTCCCTCCTCGCAAGGCGGCATCGGCGACCTGTATAACTTCAAATTGAAACCGTCGCTGACGCTCGGCTGCGGCTCGTGGGGCGGAAACTCCGTCAGCGAGAACGTAGGCGTCAAACACCTTATGAATATCAAGACCGTTGCGGAAAGGAGAGAGAATATGCTTTGGTTCAGAGCGCCCGAAAAAGTTTATTTCAAGAAGGGCTGCCTCCCCGTTGCTTTGGACGAACTGAAACACGTCATGGGCAAGAAGAAGGCGTTTATAGTTACCGACAGCTTCCTGTATCAGAACGGCTACACCAAGCCTATTACCGATAAGCTCGACGAAATGGGTATCACCCACACCACTTTCTTTAACGTCGCGCCCGATCCGACGCTGGCTTGCGCCAAGGAAGGCACCGCCGCGATGCGCGCCTTCGCTCCCGACTGCATCATCGCGATCGGCGGCGGCTCGGCAATGGACGCCGGCAAGATTATGTGGGTGATGTACGAACATCCCGAAGTCGACTTCATGGATCTTGCGATGCGCTTCATGGACATCCGCAAGAGGGTCTACACCTTCCCGAAGATGGGCGAAAAGGCGTACTTCATCGCTATACCGACTTCGGCAGGAACCGGTTCCGAAGTCACTCCGTTTGCAGTTATAACCGACGAAAGGTCGGGCGTCAAGTACCCGCTCGCCGACTATCAATTGATGCCGAATATGGCTATTATCGACGCAGACATGATGATGAGCGCGCCGAAGGGTCTGACCGCCGCTTCCGGTATAGACGCCGTCACCCACGCTTTGGAAGCCTACGCTTCGATGATGGCTACGGACTACACCGACGGATTGGCGCTGAGGGCATTGAAGATGATCTTCGAATATCTCCCCCGCGCTTACGACAACGGCATGCACGATCCCGTTGCGCGTGAAAAGATGGGTAACGCCGCTACGATGGCGGGTATGGCTTTTGCCAACGCCTTCCTCGGCGTCTGCCATTCGATGGCGCATAAGCTTGGCGCGTTCCACCACCTGCCGCACGGCGTAGCCAACGCTTTGATGATAGACGAAGTGTTGCGCTTCAACGCCGCGGAAGTTCCGACAAAGATGGGTACTTTCCCGCAATACGGATACCCGCACACGCTGGCAAGGTATGCCGAAGTCGCCGATTACCTTGGAATAAAGGGCAAGAACGACGCTGAAAAACT
>CALVTP010000018.1 GCA_944362765.1 uncultured Clostridia bacterium
ATAACGGTGGGGGCTTCGGAGGGGATAGACATCGCGTTAAGAGCGCTATTGAACCCAGGCGACGAAGTGTTGGTGCCATCTCCTTCATACGTTTCGTATGTGCCATGCGTCGAGCTTCAGGGCGGGAAAGCCGTCATTATAGACACTTTGGCGGAAAACAAATTCAAACTTACTCCCGAAGAAATCGAAGAGGCTGTAACCGATAAGACTAAGGCGCTGATTCTTCCTTATCCCAACAACCCGACGGGCGCGGTTATGGAAAGGGAGTACCTTGAAAAATTGGTGCCCGTCATCATCAAACACAATCTTATTGTCGTCGGCGACGAAATTTATTCGGAGCTCACCTATGGCGAAGAGCCGCACGTCTCGATAGCCTCCCTCCCCGGCATGTGGGAGCGGACGATAGTCATCAACGGGTTCAGCAAATCCTTTGCAATGACGGGCTGGAGAGTAGGGTACGTTGCGGCGCCGCCGGAGCTTGCCGCCGTCATGAGGAAGATACATCAATACGTCATCATGTGCGCGCCGACGGCGGGGCAGTACGCCGCTCAGATGGCGTTGGAGCACAGCTTCAGAACAGATTACGCCGAAGTCAGGGAAATGAGAAAGCAATACAACGAACGGCGTATTTACCTTGTAAACAGGTTAAACGACATGGGGCTGGAGTGCTTCGAGCCGCGCGGCGCGTTTTATGCCTTCCCTTCCGTCGCTTCGACGGGCTTGACGGGGGAACACTTTGCCGAAAAGCTTCTCTATTCGAAGCGGGTGGCGGTGGTGCCGGGCTCGGCTTTCGGCAGAAGCGGAAGGGACTTTGTGAGGATTTCTTACGCTTATTCCATAGAAACGATAAAAAAAGCGTTGGACAGGATAGAGGAGTTTTTACGGGAGCTCAGCGGCGCCGACAAAGCTTGAGAGAGGGAAGTCGTAGAAAAAGAGTAAAAGCATTCGGGAGTGCGCGGAGGCGTTTGACTTTTTGCGGCTTTCGGGATTAGAATATTCGTGGATTTTTCGGAGGCAGAAGATGAAAACGATCGGCTTTGACAACGACTTATATGTAAAAAAGCAAACCGAGAGCATTTTGAAGCGCATAGAATCTTTCGATAATAAGCTCTATCTCGAATTCGGCGGCAAGATGTTCGACGATCTGCACGCGGCGAGGGTGCTTCCCGGTTTTGATCCGAATGTCAAAACCAAAATTTTAAGAAATCTCAAAGATAAGTTGGAAATCATCCTTTGTATCGGTGCTCCGGCAATCGAAAAGAACAAGATCCGTTCCGATTTCGGGCTGACTTACGGCAACGAGCTCATCCGTCTCATGCGCAATTTAAGGGGTATGGGACTCAGCGTCAATTCCGTCGTCATCACCCAATACTCCGAGCAGCCCGCCGCCGATATATTCAGAAAACGCCTCGAAAGAATGGGCGAAAAGGTTTATATCCATAAATTGACCAAAGGATATCCTAACGACGTCGATACCATTGTCTCCGACGAAGGCTACGGCGCCAATCCGTATATCGAAACGACAAAGCCGTTGGTCGTCGTCAACGCCCCCGGTCCCAACTCCGGAAAACTTGCCACCTGCCTTTCGCAGCTCTATCACGAGTACAAGCGCGGCGTCAAGGCGGGCTACGCCAAGTACGAGACCTTCCCGGTATGGAATCTGCCGCTGAAACACCCCGTCAATGTCGCTTATGAGGCTGCTACCGCCGATATCGGCGACAGGAATATGATCGACTACTTCCACCTCGACGCCTACGGCATAAGCGCCGTCAACTACAACCGCGATCTGGAAGTCTTCCCGGTCGTCAAAAATATCTTAACCCGCATACTCGGCAAAGAGATCTACAAATCCCCCACCGATATGGGTGTAAACATGGTAGGCTACGCCATCACCGACGACGCAGCCGTCCGCGAAGCCACCAAACAGGAGATCATCCGTCGCTACTTCAAGGCGTACAACGACTACAAATTAGGATTGACGGAGCTCGAAACGGCGCACCGCGTCGAAATCCTGATGAAAGATATGGGCGCTAAACCACGGGACAGACGCGTCGTAGAACCCGCTCTCCAAAAAGCCGAAAAGAGCGGCTGCTCCGCGATAGCGCTGGAGCTTCCGAACGGCAAAATATTGACCGGGCGCGACAAAAACAACCTCTACGCCCCCGCTGCCGTCATTATTAACGCCTTAAAAGAGCTCGCCGGTATCGACGACCGTATAAAACTCATCTCTCCTGCCGCAATCGACGCCGTTTTGAAGGTCAAACACGAGGCGTTGAAGTCCAAAACCAAGATGATGAATCTCGAAGAAGCGCTGATAGCGCTTTCATTCTCGGCGGCAACCAACCCGACGGTGGAGTTTGCGCTCGGGAAACTACCGGAGCTGAGCGGCTGCGAAGCGCATTCGACGGTTATGCTTCCGGAGAGTTCACTCCAAATCTTCCGCAAGCTAAACATTAATCTTACCTGTGAATCCGAATTTTCAATATAATTTTCTTCCCGCAGAGTTAAAGAAAGAGAACTTTAATTGTTCGCGAGAACGAAAACTTTATAAAAAAGCTTGTACGCACGTACAGGCTTTTTTCATAAGGTAAGACCTGATGCGGGAAGAAAATTATATTGTACCCGCGGCTAGGGGCGCTCTCGGGGGTGCCTTTCCGCGAAGTGTACAGGATTTCAAGGTCTACACCCTACGGGCGCCTCTAGTCATGTACATCTTTGTACACTCCTGCCGGCGCTTCGCGAAAAATCACCCCCGACACCGGTGCTCCCAGCTGCCACTTGCTCAAACAGCTTTCCATTTTCACCTTCGCCCCAATCCGCTGCGTATCTCGTACTTTACACGCTCGTCTACATCTCGACGGCATTATTATATAGTGAGGGGATAGTCGGTTGTAGCCCTTCCCGCATAGTTAAAGAAAGAGAACTTTAATTGTTCGCGAGAACAGACCCTTATAAAAAAGTTCGCCACCCGTGCGGACTTTTTTCATAAGGTAAGACCTGATGCGGGAAGAAAATTATACCCGCGTAGAAGGACAGGAGCGAAGCGACTGTTCGTTTTGGAGCCAACCTTATAATACCGAAGAGAAGGAAGAGATATCGTCTTAGAAAGATAGATTTTGCGGGTGATTAAAATATTCTTAGGTCAATTATGCGGAGCTATAATAAAACAAACTATACGATAAAGTAAAGCGTAACAATGTTGACTATCGTGTAAACTATGAGATACGCAGCGGATTGGGGCAAGCAAAAGGAATATAAGACGTTTGAACAAGTAGGAGCCTTGTTTGCGTTAGTTTGCGGCGAAGCAACTAGCAGAGGTGATAAAGCCTCCGCTAGTTGCGGTTTCGGGCGAAATTGGCGAAGGGCTGTATCGACATACGCTCCGAGACAACTCCCGAAGGGAGGAAACTTGTTTCTTTCGTCCGAAAGCGCCGTGAAATATGCCCCAAGCCGCGGATAAAATTTTCTTCCCGTCTCTATCCCTTCCTTATGAGAAAAGCGTGTACGTGCGTACAAGCTTTTTTATAAGTGTCTGTTTTCGCGAGCTGAAAAGTTTTCTTACTTTAAATCGCGGGAAGAAAATTATAAAAAAAGATAATTTCTGGGGCGATAGAAATTTCTTCGAAGCGGTATTATTGAAATATAGCCGGGTACTATGAGTATATTAAATTTGCTATAATAAACGGTAAAGCAGGCTTCACCGTTATGAGCATTTAAACCAATTAAATTTTTTTTCGCCCCAATCCGCTCCGTATCCCGTTCGGTATGCGGGCGGGAAAAAGCGGAAAAAGTGAAATTTTTTGATGCTTCCGAGGGGTGACTTAATTACTACGGGTGTGGTATAATGGAAAAGCAAGGAATCAGTTGAGGGAGGAAGTGCCGAACACGCCGGAAGAATGGTTTTTAACCCGGAATAAGCATAAATACTCTTTTACGTGATAAGGGGAAGTTATTTTACCGGATTATCGGGAAAGTCAAGTCCGATAAGGGATCAGCGGTAAGCGCTTAAAAGAAAGCGGACGAAAAATACAACTGTAAGGAGAATTTGTATGGCGCAAAAGACGAATGCCGTCAGGATATTGGAGCAGCAAAAAATAGCCTTCGAAGTCATAAACTTCGAGGCGACGGAGGCGGTTTCGGGAGTCGAAGCGGCGGCAAGAATGGGGATTGACCGGAAAAACGTCTTCAAGACATTGGTGACGGTAGGGAAGTCGGGCGCCCATTATGTATTTGTCGTACCGGTTGCGGAGGAGCTCGACCTCAGGAAGGCGGCGGTCGCGGCAGGGGAGAAGAATATCGCCATGATACATTCCAAGGAGCTTTTGCCGCTGACGGGCTATATCCACGGCGGCTGCTCGCCGATAGGCATGAAGAAGGCGTTTCCGACTTTCGTCGACGCCTCCGCGGAGGATTTGGAGTTTATCGTGTTCAGCGGCGGGAGAATCGGGCTCCAGGTCAAAATGCCCCCTTCGGAGTTGATAAAAGCGGCGCGTGCCGCATATAAAGAACTTGTTTAAAGGATCTTACTGCGGTTTATAAAAATTTAATCCGCGCTTTATCGGATTTTAAGCTTCGGAAAATAGGAGTAAAAAGTCGTCTCCAATTCGGCGTTGTACAGTTTGCGGCGTCTGTCCGCCTTGCCTAAGAGCCGCTCGACGGCGGGATATGCGGAGATTATGCCGAAAGTAAAGCCCGGAAGCCTTCCTTTTGCCTCTTTCAATTCCAGGTACAATTTTTTTAACTCGTCGCCCGTCCCGAGGCGCTTCCCGTATGGAGGATTGGTCACGACGTGCCCCGAGCGGAAGCGGGAATTCAGCTCCGAAACGGGGCGGACCTGAAAGTGGACTTTACCGGAAAGCCCGGCAGCTTTCAGGTGCGCATTCGCCATCGAGACGGCGCTCGGGTCTATGTCATAACCCGCGATGTCGGGTCTGACCGAGGAAATTTCGTGGGAGAGCTCCTCGCGGAGCAGCCTCGTCGTATCCGACCCGAAAAAGGGAAAATTTTCGAATGCAAAGCTGCGCTTTAAGCCGGGCGCGGTGTTGGTAGCCAGCAACGCCGCCTCTATCGGTATCGTCCCGGAGCCCGCAAACGGATCCGCTAAAACGCCCCCTTTGTAGCCGGTAAGCAGCAACATTGCCGCCGCCGTCGTTTCCGAAAGGGGCGCGGCACCCACCAATTTTCGGTAACCGCGCTTATGGAGAGCCTCACCCGAGGTGTCCAAAAGCAGGTGCATTACGTCGTCGCTTATGTCCAAAGTGAAGGAATAAGTCGCCCCCGTCTCCGACAAGCTTCCGCCCATTGCGTCGCAAATGGCGCGCTTGGTGACGCGTTGGAGCGCGGAGAGCGCGTAAAGCTTAGATTTATGGGAAGAGGCGTTTACCGTAATGCGGGCGTCGCGGGGAAGGAAGTCCTTAAACGGCAGCTTTTTTACTTGCTCGTAGACGTCGTCGAAGGAGTTCGCCTCTCCCTTCGCAAGACATAAATAAACACGGTTTGCCGTCCTCAACGAGAGGTTCAGATAAGCCGCGTCCCTTAGATTTCCGTTTACCGGGATCTTGCCGTAGACTGCGCCGCCCGGTTCGAACCCCGCATTTACAAGCTCACGCTTAACGACGGCTTCGAGCCCCGAAGCCGCCGCTATGTATAAATTCTCAAAAAACTCCGACATTTAATTATTTGTCGTCTTCGGTTTCCGAAATATCATTTTCGGTATCCCGTTCATCGACTTTTTCTTTGGAAGTGTGTCTGTCGAATCCGTGAGAGGAGACAGCCGTATTGCCCATGATGACGGCGGCTTCTTCTTCGGTGATGGCACCGATGGATTCCTTGCCGATTTCCTCGTCGAGGTTATAAGCGCCTTCGGCGCGGCTTCTTGCGGCGAGTTCTTCGACTACCTTGGCGTGCTCCTTCTTGCCGAGCTTATAGAACAGAAGGGTGATAAACATCAACGCCGCCGAGACAGCCGAGACTATCAACGCTATCTGGAAGTAGTCCATGGCGGAGGCGGCTTGTGCGGCAGTGTGGCTGTTTTTCTTGCCGAAGAAGTAGGAGGGCTGGTAGTCCATGCTTTGCTTGACGTAAGACATGACAACCAATCCGGCGTTCGTAAACACCAATACCAATGCGTACAGGAAGGTCTGGATGAAGCCCTCCAGGCGTTTTCCGGTCAGATATTGCTGGTAGTCGGACAGCTCCGCCATCATCAGCGGCTGGAGGGAGGCGATGGCGTTGAATAGGGATATGAACCGCAACAGGGTGATGACGGCTGCAGAAGTCGCACCCTGCGGGATATTTTCCAAGCCGATTATGCCTAAAAGCGCATAGCCCAAGGCGTTGCAGCCCATCCAAATCATCAGAATGGTGCGGTTGTTGAGTTTTCTGGTCATCAGCGGCAGCAGCACCATGTTGGGAGTGACCGCAAAGCCCGTTATCAGAGTCAACGCGCCGTATACTTCCAAGCCGGTAGCGGTATCCGAAGCGTAACGCAATCTTCCGATGACTTCGGCGTCAATTTCTATTACGGTACGGCTGGAGCCCAGCACCAAAGCCAGAGTGAATATCAATAACGGCTTATTTTTTACTATCATGCGCATGCCTTCGAACAAGCCGACCTTTTCCTTGTTTTCGACCGTCGGTATGACGCGCTCTTTGACTTTGAACAGGCACAGCAACAGCACCAAACCGACTGCGGCGTAGATAAAGCCCAGGTACCTGTAAGCCATATATTCCTTGCCCAAGTCGTTGAAGTGACCTTTGATGACGTTACCTAAAACGTTCATTATCGTGGGCGAGAAGCCGATGACCAAGCCGATAGGCGACCAGACGTCGGCTCTCTCCTGCTGGTTGGGGGTGATGACGCCGGGCAGCAGATAGAAGGTGTTCTGAACGAGATTCCACAAAATCAGCGTCGGCGTGCAGACGAGATATGCGTACAGTGTGCGCGCCTGTTCCGTCATGCCTTGCTGCTGCCAGGTAGCCGCGATCGCGAAAACGGCAAGAATAGGCGCCAGAATCAGAATAAAAGGTTTATATTTTCCGTATTTTGTGTTGGTATTCTGAATTAATTTTCCGAAAACCGGCTGGATTATCAAACCGATAATACTTGAAATGAAGCAAATCCACGCGCCGTGAATGACGTCGATGTCGTAAATTCCGGGGATCTGCGTGGCGGTGATAAGCCCGGAGACTATCGTGATTATCGTGCTGACGCCGAACGCGGTGCCGCCGAGGCAGAGAATTTCTTTAAGGTTTAAATATCTTCCCTTCGGCGGATTTTTCCAAAAGACTTTGATTTTTGCGGGAAGAGTTTTGAAAAATTCCTTCAGGTCGAACTTGGGTTTGCCGGCGGGCGCATTGCCGGGGCTGAGTTCGGGTTCGGTTGCGGGAGTAAAATTCGTGTTGTCGTCCATGCTGCCTCCTTCCGTTGACGCCTTGATGGCGCGTTAAATTATTATAGCGTGCACGCGCGCATTAGTCAATAAGCTTTACCGTTTTTATACGTTTTTCAGGCGAAAGCGGAAAGATCCGGGAAAGTGAGGCGGATTTCCGGCACCCGAAAAGAGCTGCGGTTGACAGCCTTTACCGAAAATGGTATATTGAACTCGAAAAAAAAGGAGCTTTAAGTTTATGACTCGCGAATACGAAATTCTTCTGAATGCCGCAAAGTGCCTCAGGGCACGGCTGAAACAAATTCCGGAAGTGGGCGTCGTGCTGGGTTCGGGGCTCGGCGGGTTTGCCGAGGAGTTTCCGAACAAAATCGCCTACGGAGACATTCCGGGGCTCAGGACTTCCACCGTCGGCGGACACAGGGGAGTCTTTGCCGAGGGCGAAACGGAAGGACGGCACACGCTGGCGATGATGGGGCGGGTGCATTATTATGAAGGCTGCTCCGCCGCCGAGGTCGTCCGTCCGATAAGAGTGATGGCGCTTTTAGGCGTCAGAAAATTGATTCTGACGAATGTTTCCGGTGGCATCAATCCCGAATTGGGAACGGGTTCACCCGTCATGATAAAAGGGCATATGTCTTTTCTTATGCCTTCTCCTTTGAGGGGTGAAAACATAGAGGAGCTCGGCACAAGGTTTCCCGACATGAGCGCCGTCTATTCCCCCCGGATCTTAGCTTCGGCACGCCGCATTTTCGCCGACGCGGGAGCGGAGTACCGCGAAGGAGTCTACCTCCAGGTTCCCGGTCCTCAGTACGAAACTCCCGAAGAGATTTCAGCCTTCCGCGCGTGGGGTGCCGACATGGTGGGTATGTCGACGGCGACAGAAGCTGTCGCGGCGAGACATGCCGGTATGGAAGTGGCGGGAGTAAGTCTTATAGCCAACGCCGCAGCGGGACTCGGGACGGGGGAACTTTCCCACGAGGAAGTCAAAGCCGCAGCCGCCCTCGGTGCCGAACGCTTTAACGCAGTCCTGAAAGGTCTCGTTCACGCGATTTAAGTAAAGAACCGCTTTGAACAATGCATTAAAAGATTTTCGACCCGACGCTTTTCAGTCAACCGGCGCGATATGATAGAACTTCATCTTCATCTGGACGGCTCTCTGTCCGAAAAAGAACTCAATGAAATCCGCAATAAATTCTACCCCGGGGAAGAGATCCCCTTCACTCCCGTGCGTTTTGACGGAAGAGGGGGGCTTGGTGCCTATTTACAATGTTTTAGGTACCCGCTTTTACTTTTACGGAAGCCTGAAAGCGTATATTATGCGATCAAGTTGTTGTCAAAAAGGTTGCATTCCGAAGGGGTTGACTACATAGAAATCCGTTTTGCGCCGGCGCTTCACAAAGGTTACGCTTCCGTCGGTGAGATAGCCCGGGCGGCGGCATCGGCTGCAAAGGAATTAAACGAAGAGGGATTGTACACCGGCATAATTTTTTGCTGTATGCGCGGAGCCGAAAAGGAGGAAAACGCTCTCGTTTCGAAACTTACCGCAATGCATGTCGAAAGTGGTTCCGGGGTGGTCGGCGGCGACCTTGCCGGGGACGAAGGGCGCTATCCGAACGACGGTTACTCCTTCGTTTTCTCCGCATTGGCAGAGGCGGGGGTTCCGTTCACGGTACACGCGGGAGAAGCTTCGGGCGCCGACTCGGTGCGGTCGGCGATAGCTTTCGGCGCGCGCAGGATAGGTCACGGCGTGGCGGCGGCGAAGGACGATTATACGATGTCTTTAATTAAGGAAAGAGGGGTGACGGCGGAGCTTTGTTACACTTCTAATCTTCAGACCGGGGCTTGGAAGGAGGGGGAGTACCCTCTCCGCAAATTTCTGCGCTACGGCATAAAGGCGACTTTAAACAGCGACAACACCGCCGTTTCCGGGACAAACCTGAAAAGGGAGTATGCCTTGTTGAAGGTGAACGCGGAGGAAGAAAAGAGGCTTTTTCTGAACGCTTTCGAGGGCGCTTTCCCGAATGCCGCCGCAGCGGAGTTTTTCGACAAAAAAGGCGGTTCGGACGCATGACATAAAAAATGCGGGGCATTCCGTCCCGCATTTACCTTTTTCCCGAAGGGGGATTCGCGGTTATTTGAAAATTTTCAGCACGTCGTGTTCGATGCGGCAGTCGATTATCTTGTCGCCTACGACTTCGCCGTCGACCTCGGTCAGTCCTTCGTCCAGCACCTCGATTCTGACAGAGTCGGCAAGGTACTCTTCCGAATAGGGGGAGTCGATGTGTTTTCCGCCGTTCAAAAACTTTATCAGCGTCGGTAAAATCTTATATTTCGGCATTTCGTTTATCAGTACAACATTCAGTTTGCCGTCGTCGGTCACGGAGTGCGGAGAAATTTTCATACCGCCGCCGATGCAGGTGCCGTTTGCCGCGGCTATCATGAACACCGACTTAACGCTTCTCACGCCGTTGACTTCGAGCGCCACCTTGTGGAACTTGCATTTTATTAAGGTGTCGATGAGGGCGGCGTAGTACTTGGCTTTACCCTTGAAAGCCTTCATGTTTGCGTAGCGCACCAGGACGTCGACGTCCATGCCCGCTCCCGCGCAATTCATGGCGCGGCGGTGACCGAGGTTCAAAAAGTCGATGTATCCCGTATTGCCTTTCAGAATAAGTTTTGCGGCTTCGACGGGATCGTCGGGGAGCCCTGCAGCGCGGATAAAGTCGTTGCCGGTACCGCATGAAATGATGCCCAAAGTCAATTTGTCGAAGTCGGTTATGCCGTTCAACACCTCGTTCAGCGTGCCGTCGCCGCCCATCACGATGACCTCGGCGTAATCTTTTTTATTGATTTCGGTCATCAGCTCTTTGGCGTGGAGGGGGTGGGTGGTTTCGTGGAGGGTGTATTCCGCACCTGCTTCGTCGAGCACGGCTTTAACCGCCTCGTAAGCTTTCAAACTATTACCTTTCCCCGAAACGGGATTCAAAATTATGTCGTACATATTCTCTCTCTCCTTGGGAGTATATTCAGATTATATACCTTAATTTTCAAAAAATCAAGATTTCCCCGAAAGTTTCCGTCCCGAAGCCTCACTAACGAGTTTGAAAAAACGCTGTACATTATTGTTCGCGCGCTGTATAATATATCCGATGGAGCTTATCGGAATATTGTCGGCGGCAGACAGGCTCGCCGTAATATGTGAAGGAGAGGAGTTTCCCGTTCCCGCATCGTCCGACGCGGCGTTTCGGGAAAGGTTTCTCGCTCTCACCGAAGGCGGCTATGAAATGCCGGCGTTCGGAGTCTCTCTCGACAAGGTCGTAAAGGAAGCCCTGAAAGAGGGGTTGTGGCTGAAATTTTACTATTCCGAAACGAAAAGCTATCTCGAGATGCCCTTTGACGCGTTGGCGGTCAGGCTGGAGCCGGGATATTCCGGCTTGGAATTCATGCGCGAAAACAAAGGGAAATTTTCGGGTCGTGACTACTACTTTTCCCTTGTTAAGGAAATCGGAGAGGAATTCTGTTCCTTTTTAAAAGCCGTCAAGGGGGAATAACCGATATAAAACGCTCCGCCCGGTGCGGGCTGAAAGAGGTAATATATGAAAATCATTGTTGTCGGCGCGGGTAACGTCGGCAAAGAATTGGTGGCAAGGCTTTCGGAAGAGGGACACGACATCGTCGTCGTCGACTCCGACGAAAGAAGACTGAACGATTTTATAGACCGTTATGACGTCATGGGGATAGCCGGAAACGGCGCCGACTTCGACGTTCTGGAAGAGGCGGGAGTCAACACCGCCGACTTGTTCGTGGCATGTACGCCGCGGGACGAGCTGAATATACTTTGTTCCCTCGTCGCCAAAAAGCTCGGAGCAAAGGACACCGTCGCAAGGGTGCGCTCCCCCGAATATTTCGAGCTGTTCAAGGAACGCGACCTCGGACTGTCGGTAATGGTCAATCCGGAGTTCGAGATGGCGCGCGAGATAACCTCGGCATTAAAATATCTTTCCGCCATCAGAATAGAGACCTTTGCGGGCGGCAAGGTCAGCCTTGCCGAAGTCAAGGTGACCGAGGAATCGGGCTTGGACGGCTTGGAGCTTAAAGATCTGAAGAGCCGTTTTTCGGTGCGGTTATTGGTCTGCGCCGTCGAAAGGGAGGACGGAGAAGTTTATATCCCGCGCGGCAACTTTACTTTGAAAGCCAAAGACACCGTCTATGTGGCGGCGGCGTCGGGCGACATCGGCACCTTCTTCAAGGAGATCTCGGGTGCAAAACTCATGAAACGCGTCATGATAGCGGGCGGCGGCAGGATTTCCTATTATCTTGCAAGAGCGCTCGGAAAAATGGGCGTTAAAGTTAAAGTCATCGAATCGGACGAGGAAAAATGCAAGGTGCTGAGCGCCGAGCTTCCGAAAGCCGAAATAATCTGCGGCGACGCTTCCGACCATGAGCTTCTGATAGAGGAAGGTCTGAAGAGGACGGACGCCTTCGTCTCTCTTTGCACGCTGGACGAACAGAACATCATTCTCTCCCTCTACGCACGCGAGAAAGGAGCGAAAAAGGTCATCGCAAGGGTGGAAAAGGGAAGTTATTATAACCTTTTACAGGATTCGGGAGTCGATTCCATCGTTTCGTCGAAGGCGATCACCGCCGATCTTATTGCGCGTTACGCAAGAAGCAGAAGCGGGGCGGCGTCCGGCGGCTCCGTCAAAAAGCTTATAAGGATAATGAACGACAGGGCGGAGACGCTCGAATTCAACGTGGAGGCTTCTTTCAAGGCTCTCGACATACCGTTAAAAGAGGTGGCACTTCAGGACAACGTGCTGATAGCGACGATAATCCGCGACGGCGAAGTTTTCATTCCCGACGGCGACTCCGTCATCAGACAGGGGGATTCCGTCCTCGTCGTCACCACCAATGAATACACCGACGAATTGAACGACCTGGTAAGATAGGGTGCTTCCGCTATGATGAATTACAGAATGACCGCATATATTCTCGGAAGCATCGCCGTCATCACGGCGGGATTGATGCTGGTGCCGTTCATCATGACCTTCGGCTATCACGAAGATTATGCGAGCACGACTTTCGCATTCGGTCTGACAATTGCGATATTGCTGGCGATAGGTATCCCCTGTATCGTCAAAAAGCCCAAAAACACCCATATAACTTCCTCCTGCGGCTTCGTGACGGTGGCGCTTGCATGGATAATGATGAGCGTTGTGGGCGCCGTTCCGCTGTGTGCAAGCGGCGTCATGCCCGACTTTATAGACTGCATTTTCGAGATGGTTTCGGGATTTACGACGACGGGGGCTACCGTCCTGACCGATATCGACGGCGCTCCGAATTCGATATTGTTCTGGCGTTCGATGACCCACTGGATAGGCGGAATGGGGATATTGGTGTTTGTTGTGGCGCTGCTGCCGAAGTCCAATCCCGCCGTCGTGCATCTGATGAAAGCCGAAGTGCCGGGTCCGGAGTTCGGAAAACTGGTCAGCAAACTCCGTTTCACGGCGAGGATACTTTATTGCATCTACCTTGCCATGACGGTTCTGGAAATAGTTTTATTGGTGGCTTCGCCGAAGATGAACCTTTTCGACGCCGTAATACACTCTATGTCGACGGCGGGAACCGGCGGCTTTTCCAACAGGGGTCTCTCCGTAGGCTACTATAACGACGCATATATCGACGTCGTCATCACGGTGTTCATGATGCTGTTTGCCGCCAACTTCAACGTCTTCTATTTCTTATTGATAGGGCACGTCTCTGCGGCGCTCAGGAACGAAGAGCTGCGCGCGATGTTCATAATTTTCGGCGCGGCGACCATCGGTATAACCATTTCGCTGACCGTCGAAAACATTTATGAAAATTTCTGGGTGTCTCTGAGATACGCAGCCTTCCAGACGGCTTCGATGATGAGTACGACCGGCTTCGCGACGGCGGATTTCAATAACTGGCCGACCATCACGCATATACTTTTGCTGATAGTGATGTTTGTCGGAGGCTCTGCGGGGAGCACGGCAGGCGGACTGAAGGTGTCCAGGATAGTCATCGGCGCGAAAAGTGCCTTTGCCGGCATGAAAAAAGCCTATTCTCCGCGCGGCGTTTTCACCGTAAAGCTGGACGGAAGACCGGTTTCGGACGAGCTGAGGCTCTCCGTAGCCAACTACTTTGTGGCGTACTTTTTCATCACGGTAGTCTCTTTGGTGCTGATTTCCGTCATAGAACCGCGGGTGCCGTCGTCGCTTCAGGGGGTGGATACCGGCTGGTTCGTCGAAAACTTTTCGGCGGTTGCCACATGCATCAACAACGTCGGACCGGGACTCGGTTCCTTCGGACCGATGTACAACTTCGCCCACCTCAGTTCTCTTTCGAAGATAGTCCTGTCTTTCGATATGCTTCTCGGGCGGTTGGAGATAGTGCCGATAATGCTGATGTTTTATCCGAAGGCATGGACGCCCGCCAAATAGCGGCGAAAACAAAAAAACCGACGTTTTTCAGGGCAAAACGCCGTTGACAGACGCCCGGAAAGTGATATAATGTAATCATCAAAAGGGAGTAGCCTGCAAGCGCGGCGAGCCGTCAATACGACCTTCGGGTCCGGTTCCCGCCACCTTAGACGGTAGTCAAGACTTTTGACGAGTTTTCGCCGAAAGTCTTTTTTGTTCGGCGAAGTCCGCGGTAAAATAACGGCTTAAACCGCCGGAAACAAACGGCATACAGCCGGATAAAGGAGATAAAAACATGAACTATTACTCCGAAAACCTTTCCGAAGTAATGGAGTCCCTACGGACGACGGAAGAAGGGTTAAGTCCCGAAGAAGCAGCCAAGCGGCTTGAAGAGCACGGCAGGAACGCTTTGCAGGAGAAGAAGAAAAAACCGCTTATCGTGAAGTTCTTCGAACAGTTCAAGGACGTCATGATAATCGTGCTTATCGCGGCGGCGATAGTGTCGGCGGCACTGACCATCTATTCGAAGGAATACTCCGAGTTGATAGAGTCGGGCTTGATTTTGCTTATCGTCATCGTCAACGCCGTCATCGGAGTGGTGCAGGAGAACAAAGCGGAATCGGCATTAGAAGCGTTGAAAAACCTCAACAAACCTTATTCCAAGGTAATAAGAGGCGGGGCGCTCGTACAGATCAAAAGCGAAGAGATAGTCCCGGGCGACGTCGTGCAGCTCGAGGCGGGCGACATCGTGCCGTGTGACCTAAGACTCATAAGCTCGGCTTCGCTGAAAATCGAGGAAGCTGCGTTAACCGGAGAATCGGTACCCGTAGAAAAGGATTGGGAAGCCCAAATCGCCGATAAAGCGCCTTTGGGGGACAGAAAGAACATGGCGTACTCTTCGGGCATCGTCTCTTACGGAAGGGGGCGCGGCGTCGCCACGAAAACGGGAATGGAGACCGAAGTCGGTAAGATAGCGAAGATGCTGGAAGCGGGCGAGAACGACTCCACTCCTCTTCAGAAGCAATTAAATAAGACCGCGAAGGTGTTGTCGGTATTGGTACTTGTGATAGCCGCCGTCATCTTTGTGGTAGCGCTGGTGGACGATGTCAGCCAATGGATGAACGCCTTTATGACCGCTGTCGCCATCGCAGTTGCCGCCATACCGGAAGGGCTCCCCGCCGTGGTGACCGTCGTTTTGGCAATCGGCGTGCAGCGCATGTCAAAAAGAAACGCCATCATCAGAAACCTCCCCGCCGTCGAAACGCTGGGCTGCTGCGAGATAATCTGCTCCGACAAAACGGGCACGCTGACAATGAACAGGATGACCGTCAAAAGCCTCTATACTCTTGCGGGCGGCGCGATAAGCGACGAAGAGTACTCCTCCGAAAAGGGTGACGCAGCCCTTCTGGTGCGCGCGATGACCCTCTGCAACGACACGACGGAAAGCCTCTCTCCCGCCGCGGAAGAGGGAAGCGGCGCCAAACAATCTACGCTTACCGGCGACCCGACGGAGACCGCACTCGTACGTTTTTATATCGATAAAGGCGGTGATTTCGGGGCGTTGAAAGAGGAATGGAGCCGCGTCGACGAAGTGCCTTTCGATTCCGTCAGAAAGATGATGACCACCGTAAACCGGACGAATGAGGGGGTCAGAGTGGCACATATAAAGGGCGCTACGGACATCATGCTGAAAAAGTGCGGGAAGGTGCTTGATGGCGACACGGTGCGCGCGATGACCGCCGCCGACATCGAAGCCATAGGCAAAGCCAACGCCGACATGGCGTCGAAGGCGCTTCGCGTACTCGGAGTGGCGGTCAAGTATGAGGACACGGACGACCTCGATAACATCGAAAATGATATGGTGTTTGTGGGTTTGGTGGGCATGATAGACCCGCCGCGCCCGGAGGTAAAGGACGCCGTCCGTATCGCTATCGGAGCGGGAATGCGTCCCGTCATGATAACGGGCGACCACCGCGACACAGCCGCCGCCATCGCAAAGGAAATAGGCATACTTCGCGAGGGCGACAAAGTGATGGAGGGCGCCGAAATCGACGCATTGAGCGACGAGGAGTTCAGAAAGATAATAAAAGAGTATTCCGTATTCGCCCGCGTCAGCCCCGAAAACAAGGTGAGAATTGTGCGCGCATACCGCTCTTTCGGACACGTCGTGGCTATGACCGGCGACGGCGTCAACGACGCCCCCTCGATAAAGGAAGCCGATATAGGAATAGGTATGGGTATCACCGGAACGGACGTTTCCAAGGGCGCCGCCGATATGATTCTCGCGGACGACAACTTCGCGACGATAGTCTCCGCCGTCGAAGAGGGCAGAAAGATCTTCCAAAACATCAAAAAGGCGATACAGTTCCTGCTTTCCGCAAATATTGCCGAAGTGCTCTGCCTGTTTATCGCGACGGTGTTTTTGAAGATAGAGTTCCTTACCCCGATCATGATACTTTGGGTCAATCTCGTCACAGACTCCCTGCCGGCGCTGTCGCTCGGAATGGAAAAGGCAGAGTCCGACGTCATGAACAGACCGCCCAGAAAGACGGGAGGCAACCTCTTCCGCGGCAAGATGGGAAGGGATATCATCATCCAGGGCATAATGCAGACGGGTTTGGTGATGCTTTCCTTCTGCCTCGGGCATTACGTCCTGGACGCTTCCAACGAGTACGTCGGCATGACTATGGCGTTTATCAGCCTTTGCATGATCCAGCTCTTCCACAGCTTCAACCTGAAAAGGCAGGAAAACAGCATCTTCCACAAGGACATTCTGGACAATAAGTGGCTGAATGTTTCATTCCTCGTGGGAACGGCGCTGATACTTCTTATAACGCTGATCCCCGCCTTCCACGGAATTTTCGACATCGCCTCGATGAACGCCGCCGAGTGGTTCATAGCGCTCGGGTGCGCAATTGCGATAATTCCCTGCGTGGAGCTTCAGAAGCTGATAGAAAACGCCATAGAAAAGTACGTAAAAAATAAAAAAATCAAGTAATCTCGGGGTAGGACAATGATCACAAAACAGCAATGCTCGGAAATAATGTCCTTTGTCGACCACACCGAACTCAATCCTCGGGCAACCGAAGCGGACGTGCGTCGCGCCGTCCGCGAGGGATTGAAGTGGGGGGCGCGGGCAGTGTGCATACCCTCTTCCTTTGTCGAAGCTGCCGCAGAAGAGGGGAAGGGAGGCATAGATCTGGCCGTCGTGACGGGTTTTCCGAACGGCTACGACTGCACCGCCGCGAAACTTGCGGAAACGGAGTACGCCCTGAATAAAGGCGCCGCCGAAACGGATACGGTGATAAATATCGGGCGCTTTCTGGCGGGCGATTACGGATATTGCTTAAAAGAGCTCCGGGCATTGAAAAAGCTTTCGGGTGATAAAGTTCTGAAGGTCATAGTCGAGTGCTGCTACCTCGACGAAAGGCAAAAAATCGACGCATGCAAGCTGATAACCGATTCCGGCGCCGACTTCATCAAAACTTCGACGGGCTTTGCCACGGGCGGAGCCACCAAGGAGGATGTCGCGCTGTTCAAAGCCAACGTCGGGGCGGGTGTTTCGATAAAAGCGGCGGGCGGCATACGCGACTTCGAAAGCGCCGCCGCGATGCTTGCCGCAGGCGCCTCGAGGATAGGAGCAAGTAAACTCGTCAAACTCCTTGAAGCAATGAACGGGTAACCGAATTCGGATATTAGGTATCCCGAATAAACTTAATTTTCAAATAAGGCTCGGGCAGGAACCCGGGCTTTTTTTGTTTTTACTGTCCGGTGCAGAACGAAGGAAGCATCGAAGGTATATCCGGAAACCGTTAAGCAGGAAGGGAGATTCCTTCCTTTGTTATTTACCGCAAGCCGCCGAATGAAAAAATGCGATAATATCAAAAAAAGAGGAGGAATCAACAATGCAACGGATTTGGACAGTGGAAGAGGCGGTAACGGTGTGGCTGGAAAGAACCGACCTGAAGCTGAGATCGCGTGAGAGGTATTTGAATATCGCCGAAAATCACATCTATCCCAGTCTCGGCTCCCGCCCGATAAACGAAGTCGACAGAGCGGCTTTGGAGGAATTGATGAGAAAGGAGAGGGAGCACGGCAACCTGAAGCGTCCGGGCGGGCTTTCGGGGAGCAGCCTGAACCTCATGCGCGTAGTGCTGTACGGAGCGTTGAGGGCGTCGGTGGATTGGGGAATAATCGATGAAAATCCTGCCGAGCAGCTGCCACGCTTCCGCGTTGACACGGGCAGAGCGGCGGCATTTTCGATGCAGGAACAGCGCGAAATAGAGCATCATCTTGCGTACTGCCGCGATCCGAGGCTGTTCGGCATAAAAATCGGGCTGTATACGGGGCTCAGAATAGGAGAATTGCTGGCTCTGAGGTGGTCGGACGTCGACTTCGGGCTCGGGGTGATATCGATAAACCGCACCGCTTATATCGCAAAAACTACATTGGGAAGGTGGACGGCGGTCAACGACAAGCCGAAGACGGCGGCTTCGGCAAGGTGCATCCCGCTCCCGACACGGCTGATGAAGGATCTGAAAAAGTACCGGAAGCGGGTAAAAGGGGAGTATGTCGTCTCCGACGGCAGCGGAAAACAGATGAATATAAGGACTTATCAATATCTTTTCGGGAAATTTTTGATAAAATGCAGGGTGCGGCGGCTGAATTTTCACGCGTTGAGACACACCTTCGCGACGCGGGCGCTGGAAGCGGGGGTGGACATCAAAACGCTGAGTGAGCTGCTGGGGCACGAATCCGTGACGACTACGCTGAGGATCTACTCCCACACCTTCCTTTCGACCAAGCGGCGGGCGATGGAGATAATAAACAGATTATACGTCGAAGTGTAAGCCGCTTTATAACGATATTTCCGGCGATACTTCGTCCTTGCGGAAGGCGGGGAGACGTGGTATAATGGTGTCGGAATAAAGGCGTTCGGATGTTTTTCCGAGCCGCAGGCGCTTCGGTGCGGAAGGGCGGAATTTGGTCGTCATCGGTTTCCGGCGCGTTCGCGAACGGTGCCTTTCAGGTCCGGCATGTCGGCAATTTGTACGGAAAATACCGGAAAACGCATTGAGAGCCAATCGGCTTCGACAAGCCTTGCGGCAAAAAGGAAGGAGAAAAAATCAATATGCCCGAGATATCCGTGATGTTCAAGCCTGCTTCTTCGAAGTGCAACATGGCTTGCGAATATTGTTTTTACCACTCCGTCGCCGAAAACCGAGAACTTCCCTTCCGCGGCATGATGAGCGAGGAGCTCTTCGGGGAGGCGCTCGACAAGATCTTCCGCTACGCCGCCGGCGCTCCCGTCTCTCTTTCCTTCCAGGGCGGAGAACCCCTCCTTGCGGGAAAGAAATTCTTTTTATACGTCGCCGACAAAATCAAGGAGCTGAATGCTTCGGGTTCCCCGGTAAATGTCGGCATTCAGACAAACGGTACGCTGATAGACGAGGAGTGGTGCGCGATTTTTAAAAGGAACGACTGGCTTGTAGGGCTTTCGTTGGACGGCGACGCCCGGGCGAACAAATACAGAAAGTTTCTCTCCGGCGAACCCGCCTTCGAAGCCGTTTTGCGGGCGCTGCATCTGCTGCAAAGGAATAAGGTCGAGTTCAACGTCCTCGTCGTGGTCACCCGTTATATTGCGGAGAATATCGGACGGGTATACCGCTTCCTGACGGGGGAGGGCTGTAAATTTCTTCAATTTATTCCCGTTCTGGCGCCCCGTGACGGAAAAATCGACGAAAGTATCTGCCTCGACGTCAAAGTGTACGGAGAGTACCTTAAAAACCTGTTTTCGCTCTACAAAGCCGACATGCAGGCGGGAAAGTATGTTTCGGTAAGGCAGATGGACAATTTCGTCATGCTGGCAAACTTCGGAAGAGCGGAGCAGTGCGGTATGCAGGGCGGCTGCTCCCGCCAGCTTGTCATAGAAGGGGACGGAGCGGCGTATCCGTGCGACTTCTATTGTACGGACGAGTACTGCCTCGGAAACATCGCCCACACGGAAGTCATAGATCTCCTTACCTCGGAGCGCGCCGTCAACTTTTTGAAGGAGTCGCGCGTCTTCCCCGGAAAGTGCCTCGGGTGCGAGTGGTTCAGGCTCTGCGGAGGCGGGTGCAGAAGAGAGCGGGAGGACTTCGACAAGTGCGCCGCGTATAAGGAGTTTTTCGCCTGTGCCGTCCGCGACCTTAAAAGAATGAGTTAGCTTTTCCCGGACGCTTCCCGACAACTAAAGATAACTATAAGCAAATATTGCAATAAATAAAAGTTTGGAATATTTTGTAAAACCAGCCGATTTTACTTGACATAATTCGCGCGCATATAATATTATAGACGCGATGGTAGGAGCGTAATTTTACGCTCTTTATTATTTTATCGCTCATTAAACCCGGGATCCGTTGTTCGTCAGACTTTCGGAAAGAAATGCGAAATTTGTCGAAAAAACGGATTTCAGGTTTCCAAAGAGGTTGATGTGGGAAACAAAAAAGAGGAATTCGCGACAGACGCGACGCTGTTATCCGTTGAAGGATTAGCGAAAAAGTACAAAAAAACAGGTTCGGTCTACGCCGTAAAAGACGTCAGCTTCACCGCCGTCCGCGGCGAGGTCGTCGGGCTTCTCGGCGCCAACGGCGCCGGCAAGACGACGACGTTGAAGTGCATAACCGGCATGATCCCGATTACCGAAGGGGAAGTTTTCGTCTCCGGGCATTCCATCAAAAAGGAGCCGGTCAAAGCCAAATCGCAATTTTCTTTCGTCACCGACAACCACAGCGTATTTTTGAAGATGACCGGGCGGCAGTATCTTGAATTCATGTCCGATGTCTACAAAGTGCCGTCCGACGTCAGAAAACCCCGTTACGAGGCGTTGGAGGAAAGTTTCCGCCTCGGTGCGGCGGTAGGGGACGTCATTTCGGGGTACTCTCACGGTATGCGCCAAAAGATTTGCATGATGGGGTCGCTTATGCACGAACCGAAGCTCTGGATATTGGACGAGCCGATGCTGGGGCTCGATCCGGAGACTCAAAAAAACGTCATGGACTACATCCGTTCTTATGCCGAATCGGGGCACACCGTGCTGTTTTCGACGCATAATCTGTATGTGGCTTCGGAGATCTGCACAAAAGCCGTCATCATAGCCGGCGGCAGGATCTCAAAGATATTGGGGCGCGACGAAATCCGTTTCGGCGGCAGAAGGCTGATGGAATATTGGTACCGCGCGGATAAGGAGGAGGAATAGTTTTGTACGGAGTGCTCCTGAAAAAGAGTCTGAAAGAGAGCTTCTCTTCGGGCGGCAAAAGGCGGAGGGACGTGACCGGAGCGATACTTTCGGTGTTGCTGACGGCGGCGCTGCTGTTTGCCGTTCTGGTCGTCCTTTCCAGATTGTCCCGCCTTTACGTCGAAATAAGGATGAACGGCGTATCGGATCCGACGGCGCGCATGGTGGAGCTGATGAGTTTCATTTACGCCGTTGTTTTCCTTATCGGCGTCGGAGACGGCATAAAAAACATCAACTTTGCGTTGTTTGAGTCCGAAGACAGGACTATCCTGATGACTCTTCCGATCAAATCCTCTACGATTTTCTATGCCAAGCTGACCACCGTCTATATCCGGCAGCTGGTGTTGTTTGCCGTCATGATTATCGCCGTCAACTTAGCCTTGGCGGAGGCGGTGGCTAAGACGACTGCATATATAGTGATGACTGCGGTGCTCATTCCGATTTTTCCCGCGCTGACTCTTATCGTCTCCTCGATATTGTGTTTCCCGGTCTATATGATAAAAAGGGCGCTGAAATCGAAGTATCTCGTCAGCCTGCTGCTTGCAACGGCGGTGCTGGCGATTCTTTTTTACGGTTACAAATATATTCTGGAATTTATCAGGGAACTTTTCACGACGGGCGACATCCGCTTTTTCTTCGATGACGACGTCATGCACTTTATGATGGACTTTGCCCGCTACTCCTATCCCGTCAATCTGATGGCACGGTGCGTGGCGGGGGTGGATATGACGGATAACGCCATCCTGCTCCTTGCGATTGCCGCCGCGGCATTTTTTGCGGGCTTCGGGGTGGTGGCGCTTTTATACAACAGGGCGCGGCTGATGAGAGCCTCCTCTCAGCGGAGTTCGCGAAGGCAGTTAAGAAAGGGGATAGCCCGTAAGAAAGGCGTCTTCCACGGGCTGCTGAAAAAAGAATTTTTCCTGATTTACCGCACCCCGTCTTACGCCTTCCAATACTTTTCGGTGGCGGTCATCATGCCGCTGATGGTCTATTTCTGCATGGGGATAGGCGAGGATTTGTTAAGACAGCTCATAATGGCGGACGCCGGAGCGGAGCTCGGACTGTTTTTGGTGCTGACTTTCGGCGCTCTGACAAACACGTTTGCCGCGACGAATATCTCCCGCGACGGCTATGCCTTCTACACACTGAAAGCGATGCCGATAAAGCCCGCGACGATTGTCAACGCCAAAGTGCTCTTTTCCGCCATCGTTGCCGTAGCCTCGATATTGATTTCCGTCGTCGTCCTGGCGGCGGAAAAGTATGTCGATTATGGCGAGGCTGCGGTTATATTCACGGTCGCGGTATTGATGGCTTTAGCGCAGATAGCCTTTGCGACGAGGAAGGATTTATTTAGTCCCTCGTTCTCGCCGGAAGAGGATTCGGAAGTGCGCGAATCAACCAATACGGTATCCCAAATCATTATTATAGGATTCCTGTCCGGCATATTATTAGGAGGTCTCGCGCTGTTTGCTTCGATATTTTTGTCGCAGTCGCTGCCCGAGGCGGAGATGTATGTAAAGCTGGGATCGCTGTTGTTGTCGGCGCTGCTTGCGGCGGCGGCGTTTACCTATTTATACGTGGGACTCGGAAAGAAACTTTACAGGATGCAGGAGGGAGACAATTGAAAAAGAAGGTAATGCTTTTAATCATAATACTTCCCCTCATTTTCATGCTGACGCTGTTCACGATAGGTGTGGCGGTGGCGGTCATGATAAAAGTACCCGTTTCGGGTATAGTGATTGCCACCCCCACAAAGGACGGCGTGCTGACGATAGACATCTCCGATTACGACGCGGCGGATCTGACTAAATTGGAAGTGCGTGTCGAGCCGCTGAATGCCGCCAACCGCGAATGGAGTTATACGCTGGAAGGGGATTCCGTGCAGCTTATCGAGGGGAAAGGAGAGTTTTTCATAAATCCGTTAAAGGTGGGAATGACAAAAATCACCGTGCGCTCTGCGGACGGCGGTTATACCGACGCGCTTAACGTCGACGTCGTCAGCAGCAGACTTTGGGACTTCGAACCCGTTTTAAGCTCGGAAGGCAACTCCTTCGGGCTTACCGAGGTCGATTTAAATAATTACGAAATCAATTTGTCCGACGCAGCGGGAATGCTCTATCAATTTACGGGAAAAGCGATACCTTCCTCGTTCGGCACGGCGGATGTCGAGTGGATTTCCGACAATCCGGATGTTCTGAAGATCAGTAAATACACCGGCTTTTTTAGGGCTATGTCGGAAGGCACCGCCACAGTCACCGCCACGACGGAAGGCGGGCTAAGCGGCAAACTGGTAAAAAAGATAAAGGTGACAGTCGATATGGGGCTTGATGAGGATGAAACGACGGTGAACGGAGTCAAACTTTCTTCCTCCGGCGACACCGAAGTGCGCTTCGGCGCGCTCGGCGGGAATGCAAGAAGCTTCACCCTTATTTTGCCGACGGTTCCGGAAGATGTAGACTTGACAGGTTTTGACGTCAAAGGCGAAGGGATAATAACTAAGACAACAAGGTCTCTGGAAGGTAACCAACTGACGATCACGATAATAGATGACGACATACTGAAAGAGCTCGAAGAGGCGAAGATAACGTTAGAAATAGACGGGAAGGATTTCACCTTTACCGCCGTATTTTCGGATAATGTCGACTTCGACATTTATACCTCTTACCACTCTCCCGGCGACAAGCCCGAAGGTGCGGAGGAAGAGGACGGGGAGACCGTCTACCAACGGGAAGGGAGCACGGTGACGTACACCGCTTATTCCGACTTCGACGTGGTGGGGGTGAGTTACGAATGGCATGTCGAAGGTGACGCAGAGATTGTCGGCGGAGAGGGCGCTTACAGAAAGATATTCATTGAACGGGGAGAGGCGACGCTGACGGTCAAGGCTAAGGACGCTTCGGGTAAAGAGTTGTCGGAGGAGACAGTCGCCATACGCGCCGTGGAAAGCGTTTATTCGATAGCTTTTTCCGAAAACAACTCCGACTGGGGGCTTGAAAAACTGTTCACTACAGGGGACGGTTACATCCAAGGCAACAGCTATAGCGTAACGGGCTACGAATTGAAGATAAGCTACCGCGAGTCGGCGCAGGGGGCGGCGAGACCCTTTGACCGCGACAAGATTCTTATTTCGTTAAGCGACCTCGGCAAGGCGAAAAACGATTACGACAATCACATTTCGATAAATGGCAGCGGAATAATAGAGGCGGAAGCGGAGTGGATATACGGCGATTACTTCGGAGCCGACGTCTCAGCCGTCCTCCGTTTCAGAGTAGTGAAAGGCGGAGTCAACGTTTCCACATACGAGGAGCTGAAAGCGGCTTCCTCTTCGGTCATAGAAGGAGTCGAAGCCGTGGTGCTGCAAGGGGATATAATGCTCGGGAAACGGGGGATAAGCGAGGGTGAAGCCTCCGAGTATTATTCCGAAATGTACACCACATACGATTGGAAATACTATAGTAACCTCGGCGAAAGCGCGCCGAAAGTCAAATATTTAATTAAATTCACCCATGACCTGTACGGGAACGGCTACTATCTGGACGGCGACTATCTGACGACGGCTTCGAAAGGGGCAAGCTCCATGGGCGGTCAGCTTCTGTTCAACGGACCCCTCGATTTCGTGCGCGTCGGTCAGACGGAAGGCGCCGCCATGGCTGCGGTCAAGGGACAGGACAACATCGTCTTCCTTGCAAAGGGCAATATCACGATAAATAACGCCGTGTTGAGGGGTTGCAGCGACTCGTCGCTTCTCGATGACGAGACGGGAGAGTACGACCTAGCAAAGCTCAATACCGTCGGCACGACATTGGAAATAATGGGGAATGTGCAACTGTTGAACAGCCGCGTTTCCAACGGAAGAACGGTAGTAAGGATTTTCGGCGGCGGCGGAGAGCCTGACGGCAAGGACAAATTGGTCACCGAAAGTAACTACGACGATACCGTCAACACCTTCGGCGAAAGGTACACCGTCAGGATCGACGGCTGCATTCTTTCGCGTGCGCGCGAATTCATATTGAAAATAGGTACTAACCGCGCGATACGCGCCACTACCGAAGGCAGTGTGACGAAATACCCTTACCTGAAGGATAACGGAATAACTTTCGTGCCGGATAACGCCACGGGAGACGATGCCGAGACCTACGGCACGCTTCCCGAAATCGATGGCGTATCCGTCAAGGCGCCCGATTACTCGGTGGACTCCGACTTCTACAAAAAATTCGTATTGACGGACGTCACCCTCAAGAATTCGGTACTCCAGGATTCCGGTTTATTTACGGTGGGAATGGAGGCGCACTTCTCGGGTTCGGCACTCGCAATCGGCGAGCAGTCGCAATTCGGTAATTGGCTTTATAAGTGGTATGATCTTGCCGCCACCTCTTTCGGCACGGTGCTGAGGCTGGAGGGGGACGTCAGACTGCTCGACTGGAAGAACATCGACAACGTCGATTCCTCGACGCTTATCGAGATTTCCGGCAGCGACAGCACTTTGCAGCGATTCAAACTCGACATAAAAGCGATGCTCCTTGAAGTCAGAGGTAAGGAAGCTTATAAAAACGTCGTCTCCGACATCGACGGCAACACTTACGCCCACGGCGGCATAGCGTTGTACGGCGGCGGACTCAATTATGCGGGGATAGACGTAAGCAAACTGAATGCGACGACAGAGGGCTTCCAAAAGTATAAAATAAACCTCGGAGACTTCGGGAACAATACCTTCGACATATTGAAGGTTGCGGCGGGAAGGAATGACTTCGTCTTCTATATGTATGACAACACCTCCCGCATGAACTACGCCGCGGAGCAGGCGTTGAGACAGTCCGGAAAAGCTTACGAACTTCCCGTAGCGACGGAGTAGGACGTATGTCCGGATTGCCGGGAAGAGCGCACGGGGAAGCGGCGGACGCCGCCGGAGTGCATAAATAAAAAAAATAAGGGAATAGAGTAAAAAGGAGACTATGATGAAAAAGGGAATTGTAATTTTGTTCGCGCTGCTGACGCTTTTGTCTTTGGCGGTTTTGGTCGCCTGCGACAACGTCGGCAAGGAGGAAGTTACATATACCGTCACTTTCATGGACGGAGACGAGGTCTGCCACACTCGTGAAGTGGGGGAAAATACGGCGGTCTTGTATAAGCCCGACGAAGAGGCGGGAAGGACTTTTGTCGGCTGGTTTACCGACAGGGAGCTGACTGAACCCTTCGACGGCTCCCTCGGGGTCAGCGCCGACATGACGGTCTACGGAAAGTGGGATACAGAGGTCTTCACCGTCAAATTCGTCGACGCCGACGGCGATATTCTGAAAGAGATGACGGTGGAATACGGCTGCGACGCCGTGCCGCCCGCGGAGGAAGAAGTCCCCGTCCCGGAGGGCTACGAGTTTCAGGGCTGGTCGGATCCGTATACTCACATCACTTCCGACATGGTGATTGTCGCCGAATACGAAAAAATCCCCGGAAAGGGGAACCTTGTCTTCTTCATCAACAGCAAGGAAATTTATTCCGTTACCGACGTCACCGAAGGAGATCCGATAGGTCGTTACATAAACGAAGCCAACGCCGAAGTCCCGAAGAAATTACCGGGATATGTCCAATTCGGCTCGGTCTGGACGGACGAAGAAGGAAACAGCGTTTCTTCCGACGCCGTTTTCGGAGGTAAGGACACGGCGCTTTATGCCGAGCTGTCTTTTGCCGAAAGCCTGGACATCAACCGTCACGACATCACCGCCGCCCAAAGTGGGGACGATGACTTTGACTTCGCACCGCGGTATATGGAAGATTTCATGGGAGCGCTCGGATACTCCCTTTCCGGAACGGCGTATAAAGACGTCGACTACACTTTCACCTGGTACTATAACGGCGATGTGTTGGACGCAGCCGATTATACGGGTTTAAAGTTGATGGAGCACAGCCTGAATTTCGGAGCCGGCGACAGCCTGTATTTTGCCAATGCCGCAACGGAAGGCGCGGTGGGCGCATTGCAATTTGAAAAGTGGAAGATCACCCTGAATGTCGGCGAGTATTCGGGATTGTTTGCGCTGAAAATGACGGCGACGCCGAACGAAAACTCGGGGTTCAGGTATCTCGGAAGCTATAAACGGGAGCTTAAATGGGACTTTAAAATAACACCCGCCGATTTCTCGCTCGAATACGAACACGATCTTGGCGGAAAAGAGTACGACCAAGACGGGTACACGGTTACCTCCGCCGATGTTTTCGAAGAAGGCATTTTGAAGGAAGACGACGATGTGACTTTTTCCGTCGACGGAGAAGAATATTCCGAGGAAGTCCTCCTCAAGGACGCAGGCGTCTATTCCGTGGCGTTCAGAGTCTCCCGCGACAACTACAACGATTTTACGGGATTTGTCGGTTATGAAATTACCCCGAAACCGATAACCGTATATGCCGCTAAACCGGAGAATAGCCAATTTTATTACGGCGATACGCCGTCGTACGACGGGTTCGGCTACTTTGCCGATGGGCTCCTCGAGGGCGACGAATTGGACATTTCTGAAGCCGAATTCGGCGGGTTCCCCGCTTCCTTCGGCGCAGCGGGGCAGAAGTATACCGTTTATTTTGACGGCGGCGTCAAAAACGACAACTATGAAATCGAGTACGGAACAGACCCGTTAGAGGACGGGAAAAACATCGTAACCATATCGAAGCGCCCCATCTCCGTTACGGTGGAGGAAGCCGAGATAGAGTACGGCGCTCAGCTTCCTGAGTTCACCCCGGTGCTTTGCGAGAATAGCTTAGGTTTAGCTCCGGGCGAAGACTTAAATTTCGTCATGCCCCAATCATATGCGGTTGGTGGCTGGGAGCCGGACGGTAAAAATAACGTCGGAGAGTACTCGGTCACTCCCAAATATAATACCAATTCTAACAAAAACTATGCTATTACTCCCGTCGCCGGCACGCTCAAAGTTATTCCGAAGGCAATTACCGGATACATTTCCGACGAAGAGACTGCGTACGGAAGTAAAGCCGGCGACGATTTTTCGGTCACCTATCCCGAGTTGGCAGGCATGCCCGATTATGAAGAAGTAGTACGCGGTATCAAGAATGCATATAAATATACGTTTGTAATAAGTAAAGAATACAATGTGGAAGCCCATGCGGGCGCGAGCTTCTCCGTCACGGGCAGCGCCGCGTTCATAGAGGGATCCGGATACGAAAATTACGAAATTACTTTGGAAAGCGGCACCCTCACCGTCACAAAGGCGAAGGTCACCGTCTCCGTAACGAAAAAGTCGGGAGCGGTAGAAAAATTTACCTACGGCAAAGCCACGGCGGAAAGTATCGTCGGGAGCTATTCGCCCTCCGCAACGTTTGAAAACGGAGAAAACCATTTAAGCAATTTCGAAGTGATTACCGATTACGCCGCCGGCATGAATGCGGGCACCTATTCTGTGCTGGCAAGGCAGAAGGCGGAACTGACCGACTACGAAGTCACCATTCAAAAAACGGAGATCGAGGTCAGTAAGAGTCCGCTCAGAGTGTGGCTTATCGGTAACAGCATTTACTACGGCGAAGTCGCTGAGCTTTCCGTTGGGTACTCGGCGGGAGAGCTTTATTACGGCGATAAACTTGATGCAAATGTCAACTGCAAAAATTATAAGGCAGGAGACGCCGCAGAAGGCGACTACCCCGTCACCGCCAAGATAACGATAAACGGAGGCGAACCGGTAAACTATGAAATCGTAGGCGCGGATGATTTTAAATTAGAGGTAAAGCCGCGCGAAGTTGTCTTCGAAATAAGCGAAACCACCAACCTTACGGCGGGCGAGAGATGGGGGAAGTCATTTAATAATGTCGATAACCTCTATGAGTCAGACACCGTTTCGGCTACGTTCACTCTTGACACAACCACCGCAGGCACGCACGTTTATGAAAACGGAGAAGGCGCCGACGGATGGGGTATCAACGTGACTTTCGAGCGCAATGGGGACGACGTTACCGCTAACTATGAGATAAGTTATAAATTGTCCGTTACCATACTTTCGATAACGGTGGAACACAATTTGTCTCTTGACGGCGTGGACGCCGAGAAAGGACAATTCGATTTCGTCATCGGTTATGACTCCCTCGAGCACTCCGTCACGGTAGCCCCCGCCGTAGAGGGATATACGGTTTCCTACTATGTGGGCGAAGAAGCTCCGGAAAACGTAGCATTATATGGTGAAGCGGTTCCCAAATTCCACGATGCGGGTACCTATACCGTGCATTATCGTCTGACACCGAACAACGGAGGCGACGCGGAGAGCGGAAGCTTCACGCTGACTATCGAGAAAGCCGAACTCGAAGTCACTCTTGACAAAAACGCTATAACTATCGAATACGGCGAGGAGTTCGCCGGAGTCGAAGTCAAATATACTCCCGAAGAAGGTCTGTTGAAAGGGGACGACTCGTTTACGCTCAATTTCACTTCTTCATATAAAGCCGGTTCGGACGTCGGCGAATACGATCTTGCAATCGAATGCAAATCGGAATCGGATCCTTACAATAATTACTCCAATTACTCCGTTATATTCAACGGAAAGCTGACGGTCAATCCGCGTAAGATAGAAATCGAAGTCGCGCCCGTTACGGTGATATACGGCGAAGCGGCGACGCTGACATATAAAGTCACAAGCGGAAGCCTTTACGGAGGCGACAAATTATATCCTTATTCCGACTACGCTCCCGGAAAGAAAGCGGGGAGCAGTTATCCGATTTTGGTAAGAGGTAATTCCAACTACGACGTCACTTATTCCAATGCAGATAAAGCGATAGTCACGGTTGATAAGAGGAAGTTAAATGTCGTGATTTCCGACATAACGATAAAGTACGGTGAAGTGCCGGAGTATAAATTCGAGGTTTCGAACCTTTGGTACGGCGACGAAGGGAAAATTACTCCGGAAGCCGTTTCCGACTACTATGATACGGCGAACCCGAACTCCTTCGGCAACAAAGGCGGGTACGATATAACACTTTCGACGCAAACCCTCGATAATTATACCGTTCCGGACAATGCCAAAGGCAGGCTGACCGTTGAGCCGCTCGATATCACCGTGTTATGGTGGCAGGTTGAAAGCGGGTTCACTTACGACGGGAGCAAACAGGAAGTAGATATTACTCATGCAAATCTTGAAGGCACCGTGAAGGCGGTCATAGAGAGCGCCGGGATATCACTTTCCTACGAAAAGGACGGGGAAGATGCCGAATTCATAGACGCCGGTTTATATACGGTGACGCTTTCGCTCGGGAGTAACTTCAATATCCGGAATCCGAAATACAAGTTCGAAATCGCGAAGGCAGAATATAAAATTCCTGAGGAATTCCAAAATGAAGAGGTAATCTACCGTCACGACAGAACGCTTTCCGCTATTGAAGAGCCGACCGATTTAAGCTGGCTGAATCCGAACGAAGTGCCCGTCCCGGGGAAAAAAGAATACGAAGCCGTAGTCACCAACGAAAACTATTTCTCCCACGAGACGATAAAAGTTCCGGTAACCGTTTTAGAAGCCGAGATTCGTCCCGACAGCGTTTACACTCTGGAATATGTATCGGGAGGGGTAACTCTTCCCGCGTCCGTTCCTGCGGTTTATAACGACGAAGCCGCCCTCCCGCTCCCGCGCGACGCGGTGGCTTTCAAGTTCGACAAAACGGAATTCAACGCCCCCGGCACCTTTATAGTGACGGCTACGGGCATCGAGGAAAACGCCTATTATAAGATGAGCGAAAACCTTACAATTTACGTCAAAGTCGCAGCCGTCAGTCTGAACGGCACCAAATACACCTTGGAAGACGCCCTCTTTAACGCGGAGCCGGGCGACACCATTACGCTTCCGAACGCTGTCGACCTCACCTTTGCGACGGGCGACGCGGCGGGGTGCTATGAAAGTAACGACTATCGCACCGTAAAAGCAGGAGTGACGTTGATACTACCCTCCACGAAAGATTCGGGCGGGAAGGGTGAAGCTACCTACCTCGGAACCGAGGACTCACCGCACACCGAGCGCCGTTATATCGACACAATTGAATCCTTAATCAATATGAAACTGACCGTTCCCGAAAATGTGAATTTTATTATAGACGGCACCGTTATCGTAAGGGGCGGCATGGGCTCCACCTCGATAGGTGCCAGCGGACACACTTCCGACAACCACAGTCAGATTATCAATAACGGAAGCGTCACCGTCAATGACGGCGGCACCCTCGACCTCAGAGGATTTATAAAGGGGAAGGGCGAGCTGTCGATGGAGAATGGCTCCGACCTCTATGCTCCCTTCGTCGTGGTGGATTTCAGGGGCGGCACCAGCACGGTCCTGACTTACAGAAAAGGAAAGATAGCACCCTTCAACGTCTTCGACTTCCCGAACATGCAATGCAAGGTGACTTACGAGTACGGTTCGGAATTGAAGGTGTATTGCGACCTTTATGCCAATGACGAGCATTGCTCGATGGAACCTTTAACGATCCTGGGACCGGACGACGAGGGATTCCTGTTCGGAATGAAGGAGGGTTCGAAAATAGTGTATACCAGTTATGACGACGGATTTGCCCTTCCCGAGGCTACCAAGTCCGGCTACTCCGGCTATCCGACTACGTTAAAACACTCCGTTCAGCTTCTGGGCAATATCAACGTCGGCTCGCTGAAACTCGAGATTTCGCTGACGATAATCTCCTCAGAAGTCGATATGGGCACCGTGCTTTCCCCCGTTTCATATCTTTATGATATAATAATAGGGGACGGTAATACTCCGACGACGGTTACTTCGAACGGAAGATGGAAGTTCCTTCCCGGTTCTTCGCTGACGCTGAAAGACAATGCCACGCTGAATGTGGGCGGGGAGCTCATATTCTACGAGGAGTTCCCGGACGCATTTAAGGGTAACGCGGACGGAAAGAATACTTTTGTAAGCTATCCTGCGCTGCTCGCCAAAGAAGCAGCCGATTTAAAAATCGAGGGCGGCACGATGAGCGTCACGGGCGCGCTCGGAGCCAAAGTCGAAATCACCGGAAGCGGCACACTCACAGTGTCCTCCGGCGCTCGGACAACGCTCACGAGCGAAGAGGGCGATTCCGGCGACTCGAAACCATTGGAAGCGATTCTGAATACCGGTAAAGTCGTAGTCAGATACACCGCAAACATCGCTTCCCGGCTTTCCGACGGTACCGCAATCAAGGCGGGGAACAGCTATGATGCAAAAGGTTTAAAAACAGCGTAAAATAAATTGACGGCGCCCGTCGTACCGGGCGCCGGTTCCGGGAGGGAACAGATGACCGAAACATTGACGTTAACCGAACGACCCGTCACAGCGAGAGCACCGGAGTGGCTGAAAAAGTTTTTCTACTCCGACGCGTATTTGGTGATATTGGGTGTACTGATGTTTGCGGCTTGGTATACCAAAATGCCGATAGTAGTGTTTTTGCCGGGTTCGATCCTTGCAATGACCGCATTGATAATTTTGGACGATTTTTCCCCGTTGCTGCCGGTAATATTATACGTACCGTGCATCTTCCAGACCAAAGATCCCGCGCCGTATTGGTGGCAGTTGGTCGGCGCGATACCTCTGGTGATAGGGCTGGTCTTTCACTTTGTATATTACCGTCCGAAGCGCGCCAAACTGCGTATGGTGATACCGCAGCTATTGATCGCGGCGGCTATGCTGCTCGGGGGATTGGGATCTATTTCAAAAGAACATTATCTGGGTACGTTGACGTACAACGTCATGTTGGGATTTTTGCCTTTGATTTTTTATGTGGTCATGGCGATATATTCCAAACCGAATAAATATAACGACTTTGCCAAATATTTTGCAAAGGTTTCGGTATGGTACGGGATACTGCTGGGCGCCGAAGTCATTGCGATGTATATAATGAAATCGCCCGATTTGAATAAATTGGGAGCGGGCTTTGCGAT
>CALVTP010000019.1 GCA_944362765.1 uncultured Clostridia bacterium
CCTCCGGTTCGATTATCCTGTCCTCGTAACCGAAACGACGCAGGTATTCCTTTACTTTAACTATACTCATGCGCTCATGCTGCAAAAAAGGCGCCGTAAATAGCGGCAATTGCGGCGTTGTAGTCGTCGTCCTCGACGCCGATGATGATATTCAGTTCGGAGCTTCCCTGGTCGATGAGTCTTATGTTGACCCCCGCCTTCCAGAGAGCCGTAAATATCTTTGCGGCGGTTCCCGGCGTATTTGCCATGCCGTGTCCGACGACGGCTATCAGCGACATCGATTCGGAAACTTCTATCGAATCGGGGTTGACCATGCCGCGAATATCGTTTAACAGCTTTTCGCCGTCGACGTGTTTGGCGCGCATATCCGAAATGACGATACTCATCGTATCGATACCGGTCGGAACGTGCTCGACGGAGAGTCCGTAGCGTTCGATGACGCTTAAAACCTTTCTGCAAAAGCCGACTTCGTCGTTCATCATCGCCTTCGAAATGGTGATATTGGTGTTGCCTTTTCTTCCCGCTATCCCGGTGACCAAGGGTCTCGAGTATCCTGAAACGTCCTTTAAAATGAGGGTGCCGGGCTTGTCGGGCGCGAAGGTGTTACGGATATTTATCGGGATGCCCTTTGCCTGAACAGGGAAGACGGAGTCGGGATGCAGGACGCTTGCTCCCATATAGGAAAGCTCCCTCAGCTCCTCGTAACTAAGCACTTCTATAAGCCTTGGCTCGGGGACTATTCTCGGGTCGGTCACCATGAAGCCGTCGACGTCCGTCCAGTTTTCGTAGACCGAAGCCGAAACGCCGCGCGCTATGATAGCGCCGGTAAAATCGGAGCCACCGCGCGAGAATGTCTTTATCGTGCGGTCGGGAAGGCGCCCGTAAAAGCCGGGAATGACCACCCCTCTTTCCGAATGAGCCAGCCGCTTTTCGACGAGGTCGTTAGTCAGCATGGCGTCAAAGGAAGAGTCTTTCCTGAATTTGACAAGTTCCTGAGCGTCGACAAAGTCAAAGTCCAGCACCTTCGATATCAATACGGCGCTTAAGTATTCCCCGCGGCTTGCGGCAAAATCGTCCGTCGACGAACGGGCAATGCCGTCGGCGATCGCCTCGAATTCGGCGTCCCAGTCTATATGTACGTGGAGCTCCTCGGAAAGCCTTTCAAAACGCGCTTTGATCTCCGATAAAACGGCTTCTGCGCTTCCCGTCTTTTGCTGCTCGGCATAAGCCGCATACAATAAATCGGTCACCTTTGTGTCACCCGAAAAGCGCTTTCCGGGAGCCGAAACCACGATATATTTTCTTTCGGGGTCGGAGTGGATGATATTTTTGATGTTAGTTATCGAAGCTGCGGTCGCCATCGAAGTGCCGCCGAATTTACAAACTTTCATGACTCTCCTCTATTTGATTTTTCTGCATTCCAGGTAATATCTTTTCTGTTCGGCTTCGCCTATCGAAAACGCCTTCTTGGGGAGGTTTCCGACATTGACGACGTAACCGAAAAGGTCTTCTCTTCTGAACGCCGGCATGACTATCCCCATGCCGGAGGACGCCGAAACGCACTCTTTCAGATATTTTAAATCGTGGACGTAATCGACCTCGGCGCCGGTCTGTTTAATATAGGCTTCGACCAGGCGTTGAATTTCTGTTATCGCTTCGCCGGGATTCAACGGGCATTTAATGTACTCTTCCGAGCCGTCATAGATTATTCTGAGACGTCCTTCTCCGTACAACGCCCCTCTCAGCCGTCCGATAAAATCGTCGTCGCGCTTTTTAAAGTAGCGGTGAATGGGGCTGAATTCCATGCCGCCGCCGTGGAGATTGACCAGTTCCACCAGCATTTTTCTTGCCGGAGAAAGTTGTGCCTCCTCCGCGGAAAGACTCTTTTTCAGCTCCTCGTAGCACACCTTAGCCGTTGCGACGGAGTGATTTCCGTCCCCTACCGCGAGCATTATACCGGCGTCGGAGCCGTACTTTTCTATCTGCCTTTCGGGAGCGTTCAACGCCTCTGTCTTTTTCAGGATTTCCTCTTCGAACTCATGCGGCACCAGCCAGCCGCGGATATGCCCGCCGCCCATATTCAATTCGAAGTCGTAAAGCTTTTTAAAGGAATCGCGGCGAGCGTAGAGCGGTTCTATTATCTCCCGCCTTTCGTCGTCAAGAAGCACCATCGCGTGGGGGGATTCTATCTCCGCTTCCTTTCTGATGGCGATACGCACGGGAAGCCGCTCCATCAAAGTGTCCTCGGTCGCGCGGATGGGAGTTTTGACTCTGTGCCAATCGTAGGCGTCCAGGTCTATCGCCGCCATCAATCCGACGCGGGCGTCGCTTCCCACCTCTCTTTCGACCAGAACAAAGCCCTCGAATTCCTCGAAGATGCCCTCCGAAAGGTACTTTTTCATCTCGGCTTGCACCTTCACGACCTCGTTAACGATGTCGCGCTTTAAGTAAATCTCGGGGCAGGTAAGTTTCAGCGTCGAGGGGCTGTCCCCCACAAACGCCGTTAGTTTTTCCCAATACTCCGGCGTGGAGGTGAATTGGTCGCAGGCGATTGTAGCCCACTTTTCCATGTCGACTCCTTCCTTCGGGAGCAATATTTTCGGTACGCTTACAACTTTTTCCATAGTCTCACCTAAATCATTCTGGATTTGGTGTGAGGGGCTATCTTCAAAGTTTCGTGAAGGATGTCCCTCAACCTGTCGGGAGTGACGAAACGCCGCAATTCGCCGTGCTTTGCAACGGATATGATGCCCGTTTCTTCGGACACGATTATAGTCAGCATGTCGGTTTCCTCGGTAATGCCGATGCCCGCGCGGTGGCGTGTGCCGAGATTTTTAGCGACGGTCTGCGACTGTGACAGCGGCAGAAAACAGCCCGCCGCCAGCACTTTATTGCCCTTTATTATCGCCGCTCCGTCATGGAAGGGAGCGCGGGTATTGAATATGGCTTCCAGAAGAGACGCCGAGACTACGGCGCCGAGTTCCACCCCGGTGTCCAGAATATGCTGTGCAACGGTGGTGGGAGCGATGACTATCAATGCCCCCGTGCGCGCCTTCGACATCGTCTGGCAAGCCCTGGTGATCTCTTCGACGGAGTTTCTGAGTTCCTCGTCGGACAGATCGTCGCTTTCGGCGGCGTTCCTGTCGTGAGAGGCGGTGAGGTTGAAGAAGGTGACTTTGAGGTCGGACTGGTAGACGACGGCAAGCGCCGCTATCATGAACCAGACGACGACTCCCAAAAGCGCCCTTGCGACGGGCACCGGCACTCCGAAGTATTCGTCCAAAAGCAGCACTACGACGTAAATGACAAACGCCGCGGCGTAGATAGCCATCAGCTTGACGCTCTTTTTCTTGTAAAAGAAGAAGAACATCGCGCCGAGTACCGCTGCTATCGAAAGAATGTCTATAACCAATGTCGCGGCATTAACGGCAAGCAGCATATTTCCTCCTTACAGACCGTAGCCCTTGAAAATTTCATCGTCATCGTCTTTGGAGCCGCCCGATGTGCCCTGTCCGAAAGGCGGAGGAGGGGGCGGCGGGGGGGTGAAATTTCTTCTGTTTTCGGTCTGTTCCTTTTTGAGTTTTTTAAAGAGAGTAAGATAAAGTATCAGCGCGGCGATGCCGACAAGCCCCATCATGACGGAACTCGAAACGATGTCCGAAACTTTAGCCGCGGGATCCAGGATTATCATCATAAACTCCAATACCGACAAAATGCCGCTGTAAATAAACCAAATGGCGTACAGCCTCGAATAGATGTCGAAGACGTAGTTGTCGTTTATATACCTTTCCTTGATTCCGAGGAAGCAGAAGGTGAACAAAGTCGTCAGCAATATGAAGTCCAGCCAGGAATATGAATAGACGTACACCTGAGGGGCATAAACCGCAGTCAGCGAGTAGAGTCCGACTATCAGCTTTTCCGCGGCTATCGTGTACCTTACGGCGTTGTAGTACATATTCCGGTTGAAGTTTCTCGCCCTGCCTTGCAGCACCAACGTTGTGACAATATAGATGATAAGCTCTATGATACCCCAGGAAACCACCGCCGAAAGTATGGCTATGACGTACTTGTAATAGCCCGGAAGGTTGGCGGGGTCGAAGCCTGGCACCGCCTCGGCGTACATTTCCCAAAGCTCCGCCCATATGGAGTCGAATTGCAGCATCGTCGGAATCGACGCCACAATGCAGGAAGCTATGACCGCCAGCATCCCCGACCAGGTGGGAAGTTTTCCGAGTTTTTCGTAAAATTTTTGCAGTCCTTTAAGCATTTTCACCTCGCTATATAGTGAGTATATCCTGAAAAGCCGAATTGAATGCCGTTTCGTCGGAATCCAATCCTCTTCTGTAATCGAATTCGGCGCGTTCCAATAAATCGAGCGCCCTCTTCAACGCCGCCTTGCCGTATTTTTTGGCGGCGGCGCGGTTCTTGACGACGGCAAACTCCTTCACCCCCATGGTCTCGGCAAGTTCTTTGTCCCCGAGCGGGGAGACCGCCGCATAGAAAAGCCTGCGGTATTGCGAAATCAGCAGCCTGAACAGCTGCGGGTAGGCAACGCCTTCCGATATGAAACGCTCCAGAAGCCATTTCGCCTTCGCCTTGTCCTTATCCGCCAGAGCGTTCGTCAATTCGAAAACCGACCTTTCCATCGTATCGGCGACCAGCTCCGTAACGTATTCGTAGGTTATCGCGTCTCCGTCGCAACAGCATTTCAGTTTCGCCACTTCCGTCGCTATGCGCTCGGCGTTGCCGTCGGTGCGCTCCGCCAGCGCGTTCGCCGCGCGGTATTCTATCTTGTAAGGCTTGGAAAGTTCCTCGATGAGCTTTCTGAGCGTACCGGGATCGGGCTTTGAACAATCCACCGCCGTCATACGTTTTTTTACCGCCGGAGGCAGCCTGCCGTCAAGAATCAGCACCTTACATCCCTCTCCCGCCGAAAATACGGCGTTCCAGAGTTCGGCGTCCTGCTTGGAAAGCTCTTCTTTCGTCTCCTTCTTCCCCTTTCCGTCCTTTTTCCTTCCGTCGACGGAAACCGCCCCGCATATGACCGCAGACGGAGCGTCGAAAAAGGGCGAAACGGCGGAGACTGCGTCGAAAAGTTCGGCGACGTTCCAACCGGAATTCAATCTCCTGAGATTGAAATCGCGATACTCCTCGGGCACCTCGGCAATAATTTTGTCCGCGACAAGCCGACGCCAGTAGCCGTCGTCGCCTTCGACATAAAAAAATGAAACGCCTTTCGGGGAGAATTCCGAAGCATGTATCGCCATGCACGTATTATACAATAAATAAAATATTATTACAAGTAAAAATGAAACGCTTCCCGCCGTAAGACGGGAAAAATTATCGGTTGAAAATTCAAAAGAAGCGACAAATCGTAAGCGTCAGGCAAGAAGCATCAGTACAAACACCGCGGCACAAATCCCGGAAACGGTATAGCGGACGTTCTTCTTCATAAGATTTATCCCCGAGCCGAAGACTACGCCCGCCGAATAAATCATCGCCGCAAGAGACGATACCGTCGCCGTGGCGGTACTCCCCGGAAGTCCCGCAAAGATTTCCGAAAACAATATCAACAGCTCAGTCAGGTATCCGACAGACACTAAAAGGTATCCCAAATACGGAATTAATACGGACAGGAAGGAAATCGGCACCGCCAGCATATAGATTAAGGAAGCTATCGGCACGGCTATAAGGTTTGCGGGGATGAAGTATACGGCGAAGGTACCGAACACCGAAAAGGATATTCCGATAAGCAATATGTTCGCCGAAACCGAAAGAGCAAGCGAAGCGGCAATACGCCTTAAAAGTTTGTGAACCGGTCTGAAGCCGCCCGGGCGAAGCACCCGAAACAGCGGTTTGTAAAACAAAATTATTCCTAAAACGGCGGCAAAACTCATCTGAAAACCGACGTCGAAAAGCGACCACGGCATTGTCAGCAATATGACTATCGCCGACGCGGAAAGTGCATTCAGCGCGTCAAAGCGCGCCTTCACCGACAGCGCCGACAGGAAAATCAACGCCGTTACCGAGGCGCGGATGACTCCGGGTTCGAAGCCGGTCATCAGACAATACAGCGGTAAAATGACGGCAAGAGGAAGGAGCGCCTTCTTCATCGGTCTTTTAATAAGACGCATGAAACCGTAAACCATGCCTGCCATGAATGACACGTGAAGCCCCGAAACCGACAGTATATGCGAAACGCCGGCTCCGGTAAACGCGTCGGTAACTTCGCTCGGGATATCCGCCCTTTCCCCGATGGTAAGTCCCATGACGACAGCGGCGGAGTCGCTGCCCATATACCTCGTCATCGTCTCGGAAAGCGCCTTTTTAAGTGACTCCACAAGTGTCAGATCTTCAAGAGCCGTCACCGTTACGAAGTCGGGTTCGGCGGTAAAGCGCATACCTTCCCCGAGGTAGTACGCCCCTATCGAGTCGAACGGGTCGATGTCGATAAGTTCAAGGTTTCCCTGAAAGGTTATGACTTCTCCGACATTCAGCAATTTATCCGTATACAGCTGAACGGAGCCGTTCAGCGCTTCGCCGTTGAAACTTGCGTCTTTGATGAGATATCTGCCGGAATAACTCGATGAGAGTACCTCCGACACCCTGCCGGTGACGAGACCGTATCCCGTAACGGGAGCGGCGATGGTTAAAAGGAAGTAGGTATAAAAGACGATAAGCCCCGCTGCGCCCCATCCGAAGACCAGCGCCAACAGTCTCTTTTTCCTGACTACGCCCACAATAAAAAGCGCCATGAACAGCGCCGATACCAAAAACACCGCCCACCAGGTATACCTCATAAGCGCGGAAAGCGCCACCCCGCACATCAGAGAAACGGCAGCAAAAAATGGCGGTCGATAGTTTAAAAACTCTCTCCTTGCGCTGCCGGACGTAAACTCCATCAATCCCTTCCTCGTCGGTGTATTACTTGGTTTCAGGTATCCCGAATTGCTGTTTCGGTATACTGTTTAAAACTTTTTGATATTCTTGAAGATTCTGTACCGTTTTTGCCGAAGCGCTTCGGCGAGCGCCTTTTCGTCCTTTATCTCCTCAAAAAACTCCACCCCCGCCTTGGCGTCCTCCGGCTGGTGGAAGTCGGAGCCCGCAGTGGGAAGAAGGAAGCGGCGCTTAGCGTAGGCGCTCGCGATAAAGTTTTTGTTCAGGTGGCGGAAATTTCCGTTAAATACTTCCGCGCCGTCCAAAAATTCATGCGGCAGCCGCTTCGTGCGTTCGCGGAAAGGGTGTGCCTGCACCAAAACCCAGCCTCTTTCGTCTGCAAGCCGGCGAAGAGCCCGAATGTCGACAGAAAACAGTCTTTCCCCTTCCTTTCGGAATTCCTCCGGAGTGATGCCGTAAACCAGAATTTCCGCTCCGGCGTTGTTATGCGGAGAATAGTAGTCCTTCCCGAGGGCAAGCTCCACCCCGAAAAAGCTTCTTATACCCGTCGCGCGCATCGCCTCGTAACCCTCGAGATACTTTGCCGTCTTGTCCCCGAAATCCGAGAAAAAGTCGTTTGCGATGTACTCGTTCCAATGGTTGGTGACTACGACGCCGTCGTAGCCGAGACGCCCGTACAGCTCCGCCGCATCTTCCGCCGACACTTTGGCGCAGCGGCTGTTTCCCAATGTATGTAAGTGCATTTCCAGCTTCATGGTTTTCAATATTTTTATCGATTCTACCTTCGGAATTTAAAACAGCGACAGCATTTCCTCTATTCTGTCGGAGATGTAGTCTGCCCCCGCCGTCTTCAATTCCGCTCTTCCGCCGAAACCGTAAGAAGCTCCGAAGGCTCTGAGTCCCAGCGCCTTTGCCGATTCGATGTCGAAAAGTCTGTCGCCAGCCATCAGAACTTCTTCGGAAGGCTTTATTCCGAGCTCGTTCAGCGCCGAAAGAATGACGGTCTGTTTTTCGGCGTGCTTGATGTCGGGAGGGCTGCCGGCGATGACGTCGAAGTACTTTGTCAAACCGAAATGCTCTAAAACTTCGCGCGCGGTGACTTCCGGCTTGACGGTGGCGACGCCCAATTTTATCCCCTTTTCTTTGAGAGCGCGGAGGGTGTTTTCGACGCCCGGATAGAGCTTTGCGATGTACTTTCCGCCCTGTTCGTTGTAATTTTCGCGGTAGAGGCGGAGCCCTTCCGCGGCGTCGGAGTCGCTGAACCCCAGGTAGGTTTTGAACGACCACACCAGCGGCGGTCCGAGAAATTTCCTGAGAACGCTCTCGTCTTCCGGGGAGAAATTCAACTTCTCCAATGCGTACCGCACCGAGCCCAAAATCCCGGGCGCGGAGTCGGAAATAGTGCCGTCGAGGTCGAACAGCACGCATTTAAAAGGCTTTTCGGGGGAGAGAAAGCGGGTACCGAGCGGCGTATAGCGCCTTTGACCCTCTTCAAACTCCGATCTCATCAGCGAAACGGCGGTGAATTTAAGAGGCATTCCGACAAGCGTATTAAGCGCCCGGATGTCCGATTTTTTCCTTGTCAGCGTGATGTGCGGCAGAAAATTTTCGTTACCGAACGCCTCGGCAAGCCGACTGTCGACCCCGGAACATATCAAAGCGGTTGCGGAGTGCAGATTTCTTACCTCCGAAACGGCGGCGTTTATCTCTTTGAAGCGTCTTGCCGTGTTCAGCAGCTCTACGCTCCCGTCCGGTTCCGCCTCTCCCAAAAAGCGCAAGGTAAGGTGGAGATTTTCGACCGCCACTCCCTTTTCGACGTGCGGCGAAGCCTCTTTGAAGAGTCGTTCGGCGCTCTCCCCGTCCGGTTCCAACGCATAAAAAAGCCTCATGACTAAATTCTAGCACATGAGGCGTCTTTTGGCAATGTTTTTCCCGGGTTCAGTCTATTCTGAAAGCCCGCGACAGCCCTTCGAACAGCTTCCTCGGAGCTCTGACCGCCTCCAGAATGTCGGCTTTCGACTTGACGACGATGTCCTTCCTGCGCTCCGCATTCATCCACTTTTTGCGCGCAAACCTCACCGCAAAGAAAATACCTCTTAAAATTTCGTCAAGCGCCATCGCCGCCCAGATCCCCGCTAAGCCGTAACCGAAGTGCACTCCGATAAGGTATCCGAGCCCGACTTCGACCGCCCACTCCATCGCTATCGTAACCGTGACGGGGAAGTTGATGTCGCCTACCGTCGCAAGACAACGCGTCATGACGAGGTTGACCGAACGGCCTATTTCCAAAGCTATCTCTGTTAAAAGTATGGTCTTGGCAAGTTCAAGCACGACGGGATCGGAGGTAAGCACCCCGAGAATGTAGTCGGACGTCAGCCACAGAATGAATGTAGTAAAGACGCTCATCCCGATACAGACCGCCGTTGTCACCGCCACGCGCTTGGTCACCATGCCGTACTCCTTGGCGCCGACGAGGTATCCGATATTGATCTGCGTCGACTGCGCTATCGCCGTCGAATAAAGATATGCGACGTTTGCAAGCATCGAGCAATACACCTTGGTGTTGATTACCGACGTCCCGAAAAGATTTATAAAACTCAGAATGACTATTTGCGAAAGGTTGTAGGAAGCAGTCTCCGCGCCCGTCGGAAGCGCCACTTTTATAATGTCTTTAAAGCTTTTGGAGTCAAGCTCCTTAAAATCCCTTACACTTACCTTGACGGGGGAGCGGAATTTCAGCACTACGATGGTCAGTCCTAGCCCGATAAGCTTCGATACGTCGGTGGAAACGGCGGCTCCTATAATTCCCATTTCCGGGAAGATTGAGATCCCGTTAATCAATAAATAGTTACCCAAAATATTCAAAAGGTTCATTACAACGGCTATTATGAGAATCTCTTTCAGACGAGAAAAACTTCTTAAAATAGCCGTGCCCGAAAGCATCAGCGCCTGTAAAACAAGTCCCGCGCCGACTACCGTTATGTACCCAGCCGCCTCTCCGATTATTTCCTGCGGAGCGTTCAGCGCTTCAAGCAGCGGTCTCGCCGCCGATACAGCCACAACGGTGAATATAAGTCCGAAGGCTCCGCCCAGAACAAACGTCCAGATAATCGCCGCTTTCTGACGCCTTTCGTCGCCCGCGCCGATATAGTGCGTCAAAGCTATCATGCCGCCCGACGCCGCCATCGTCAGAATGACTATGACAAGGTTGATTATCGTGTTGGCGTTTCCTATCGCCGCGACAGACGTCTCGGAATAGCCGGACAACATTATCTGGTCGACATTTCCCACTAATAATTGCAGGAAAAGCTCAAAAAATATCGGAAGCGACATCAGAAAAATGCGTTTTCCGTTAACAACATACTTCTTCATTTTTTACTCCCTTGGATCTCCGCCCCGAGACCCGGATATCTCTTCTTCTTTTTTTCCGGTTACGTTATACTCTCGGGAAATAAAATTTTCAACTCCGAAAAAGCAGGTTTTTTGGTAAATTTTTGGTAAATGAAAGGCGATAACGCCTTCTCTTTCGGACAGAAAAAGAGAACGGCTTTCGCGTCACGCGGCGGGCATTGACTTTTCCTCTTTCCGGTAGTAAAATTCAGTTGGGAGCCTGCCCGTAAATTCTTCGGAAATTTTCGGAAATTCAAACGGCTGAAAATCGATAAAATGCCTACTTCGGTCAAAAAAATCGCAGAACACAGCTACATGCTGACAGACACCGTAAAGGGAACTTCGCTGTGACTGAACAGCCTCCTTGCGGAAGTTTCGGAAAACTTTAGATAAACAAGTCTACTATTCCGTAGACAAACAAAACCGCTATCAGCGCAGGCGCTATCGTGCGGATGTTGAACGCCCACACTTTACCGAGCCTGAAAGTGCCGTTTTCGGAATGAGCGGTGATCTCCGCAATGGCGTTTTTCGGCTTCCAGACGTAGCCTACGTATATGCACGTCAATATCCCCGCAAGCGGCAGCATAAAGGTGTTCGCAACTTTGTCGAACCAATCGAGGATGTCGACCCCGCCTATCCTTCCGCCTTGCGAAAGAGATACCAATATTCCGAGAGCCGTCGCCGCGGCGACGACCAGGATGGCAGCGGGTGCCCTTTTAAGTTTGAATTTTTCCGTAAGGACAGCGACGTTTACTTCTATCAACGCTATCGCAGAGGTTATTGCCGCAAACAGTACGAGAAGGAAAAAGACTATCCCCACTATGCTTTGAAGCGCCCCGGGAAGGGTTCTGAATACCGCCGGCAACGCCACAAAAACCAATCCCGGACCTTCCGTCGGAGCCACTCCGGCAGCAAACACCGCCGGAAGAATCGCAAAGCCCGCTATGCAAGCGACCAGCGTATCGGAAACACATATAAGCGAAGTGTTCTGAACAAGGCTGATGTCTTTTCTAGCGTAGCTGCCGTAGGTAGTTCCTATCCCGAGCCCTATCGAAAGCGAATAAAAGGCTTGTCCCAGGGCTGCAAGGAAGATACCCAAAATACCGCCGGAGCTTTCCACCCTGTCGAAATCGGGTACGATAAAAAATTTTACCCCCTCAACGGCTCCGTCCATCGTCAGCGACACTATCATGACGAACAACAGCATTATAAACAACGCCGGCATCAGAATTTTATTGATGCGCTCTATCCCTTTCTGCACTCCGAGGAGTATCACCGCGAGACACACCGCCATGAATGCGACAAGACAAAGTATCGGAAGCCATGCGTTACCGGTGAACGACGAAAAAACTTCGGAGTAGTTTCCGCCCGCGACAAAACTGCCGCCGTCAAAATACCCCGCCGCATATCTTATTATCCAGCCCCCGATGACGCAATAGTACGAAACAATCAAAAAGGAAGCGACCGCGCCGATGACGCCTACGACTCCCCAGCCTTTTTTTTGGGCTCCGAAGGCGTCTATGACGTTCTTTGCGGCATGACGACCGATGGCAAACTCCGCTATCATCAGCGAAAAGCCCACGAGAACTATCATCAATATATACGCTATCAGGAAGAGGGCTCCGCCCTGCTGACCCGCGAGATAGGGAAATCTCCAGATATTCCCCAGCCCCACCGCGGAGCCTACGGCAGCCATAAAAAATCCGAACTTACCCGACCATTGTTTGTTCCCGGTATTTAATTTTGCGATGTCTTTGTTCAATTCAACCTCCGCCTCCCGGGCGACGCCGCGAAAGCCGGTTTTCAGCCGACTCCCTTCTCCCGTAAGACGGTGGCGCGCTTCGGGGTTTGTCTTTTAGTCCGAAGTAACGCTAATTATAATACATCCGTCGCCGCATTTACAAACGTTATCGCCGAATTTTAATAAAATCCCTCAAGGAACGGACAGTCCTCCTGCACCTCGGATGACAGCCCCCGCGCCGCTCTTTAAGCGGCACGTCTTCGCCGCGCTTCCCGAGGCGTCCGCAAATGAACCGATCCGCCCTTTAAATACCGAAATAACGGGCGGACGAGGCAAATAATCCGTTCACAAGGTTGCCGGAGCCCTTTAAAAAAGCCGTCTTTTCGGGGAGACAGAAAAAGCCTAAAACTCTGCCGTCGGGGGAGCTTAACGCCGCTATCGCCATGTCTGAACCGTCGGGATTAAACGGAAAAGCCGACGTCGGCATCCCCATTGGGTCGACGAATTGGGCAGCGATCTGCCCCGAAGCCTGCAATTCGCCGAGGTACTCGCCGGAAACCCTCAGACACATATCGCTCCCTCCGCGCGCCGTCAGATACCTCCCGCCGAGTTTGATTTCCGACATCATCGGAGAATAGCGGTTCGAAATTCTGATTCCCGGAAGTTTCGGATTGGCTTCGGCGACGACCGACGGCGAAAAAGTTACCCCGGATGCACCCGCATACTCGGTGCTGCCACGGGTCAAAAGCCCCATTTCGGCAAGAATTTTAGCTCCGAGACCCGTCCCCAGAATCAAACCTTCATTGCGGTAAATAAGCTCGTTCACGGCGTCCGTAACTACCGGAGATAGCAACAGCTTCTGTATTTTTCCGCCGTTGGAGTATATCCCGTCGGCATTCCGCCCCGCAATGACCAGCATGTCGGAGGAGGAAACGCGCTCCCTTATCGAGCGCAAATTTTCGTTGCTGAGCGGATAATCGCGCTGGATCCTGACCGCCGTCGGCTTAAAACCGTTATCTATCGCGACACGCACAAGGGCGCCTTCGGAGGCAAAGTCATCGTGGATTATCATCAGCTTCGGCTCCGAAACGCGGGAACGCACCGCAGCCGCCTTCTGGGAAACGGGCGCCGCCGGGCAGCGCTGATCGGGACGCGATTCAAAGGGGTAACGGCTTACCGACCTGTTGAGTTCGGAATGAGTGTAGTTGAACAGCGCACTCTTTATCCGTCCCGAGTTGTCGACTACCCCGATGTATTCGGGATCGAATGCCGAAAATTCGTCGGCGTCTTCGAGCGCCAACAAAAGCTCGCTGAGATTTTCGCCCTGCGCCGAGGGACGCCCGGAAAAGGAAAACCCCAGCTTTTCTCCCGCCGTTCCCGCAATTACCGCCTCGGGAACGGAAGTGCTTATAAGCCGCGCCGCAAGCAGATTTCCGGTGCTTGCGTTTATGCTTATCTGCGCGGCAAGTTGTAAGATAAATTTAAAGTCCGGGATACCGAATTCGTCTCTCGGGATACCTATTTTATATAGTTTATGTCCGTTTTGGAATAAACCGGGAATCAGTCTTCCGTCGCCGGAGTAGCCCGTAGCCTGCACTTTCAATTCCGGCGAATAAACCGTGGAAGAGCGCTCCGCACCGTAACCCAAGGAGTTCAGCGACAGAGCATTTTCAAGGTAGAAAACGCCCAATGCGTTTTCGAGAAGTTCTCCTTTGTCGAACTCCCCTTCGGGAAGAATATACGCAGGGTTAAGTTGGATATTGTAAATGGAGATCCCCGACGCCACCAGCTTCATCACGGCATTCAGCGCTGTGTTTACTGCGCGCGTGAAGACATCCCCGCCCGGCGAATTCTCTGCAACAGTCACGGCGTTGACGGCATTTCCGAAGCCGTTAAAACGCGGCAGAATGACCCCTGCCTCGGTGTCCGTGGACTGCGCCGCTCCGCTCAATACGCCGACAACGCACTTTCCGCCGTCGACTCCGTTCAGCTCACCCGTGTCGGTGAGATTTTTGAGGTTGATTTTGAGGTCGTTCGGAGCGGGAAAAATTCTGAAGGGTTCGGCTTCGGAATCGAGCACATAGTGGCGGTACTCGTGGTCGGCGTAAATCACCGCGGAAAGTTCCAATGCGGTAAGCTCGGCGCCCTTGTTCATCAGTCTGAACCTTCTTCGTCCCGTAAACCTGCCGACGACGGCGGCTTTCATGCCGTGCTTTTCGGCAAGCGCGGCAACCTGGCTGCTTTTCCCGCGCCTCACTACGAATGTGACCCTGTCCGCCCGCTTCCCGAGCACAAGTTCCTCTCCCGTCTCGGCGAAAATTCCGACGGCGGAAATGTCGATGTCGAAGCCCGCGTTCAACAAAAACAAACTGTTCAGAAAGCCTATGTCGTTATTTAAAGCGCGTTTTATCGATGTCCCCGCCTCCTGCGTCAGTTCGCGGAGCATTTTAAGGGAAGCGCGCTCGGTATCCTTCATTTCGACAAGTATTATCTTGTCTCCGAGCTCCGCCGTCGCGGGACCGAACCGCGGCACTTCCGAGATCCCCAGCGCGGTGACTTTCGTCAACTTTTTCCCCTCTCTCAAAAAACCGAACGGCGACACCGCAAGCGAGCCTGCGTACTCTTTAAGCTCCGTCGCCCGCGGGGAGTTGTCGGCTTCGGTAAAAAACGCCTCCGTGACGTATCCGGCGAGCGCCGTTTCGACGGCGGCGCGGCGCTCCGCTTTCAAGCCTTCGCCGTCGTCCCACTTGGTGACAAGCATGGTATAATAGCCCACCCGGCGACCTTTGTCGAATGTTTCGCATTCGGTCTGTGCCCTGCCGGCGCCTATAAACACCGAATCTTTTTCGTTCGCCGCCGCATTAAGATTCATCATACCGAGCTCCGAAATGTTCCTCGGGGTGTACGGCGAGAAACGCTTTTTCAGTTCCTCGTACTTTTTCAGCGCCTTCATTATATGCGGATTTTTATTGGTCAGGCGAATTTCGTTGATCTCCTCCGTGAAAAGCGCGCGCGCGGAGCTTCGGTAATCGTCCAATATTTTCAGCGCCATAACGGTCGGAGTATTTTTGCCTCCGAAGCGACGACGGAGCGCGGCAAGCTCCTTCAACGGCATTTTCAATTTGAGGTCGGCTTTAAGTTTCAACAGTTTTTGCTCGGTAAAGCCCGCAAAACCGTTGATTTTGCGGTGGAGCTCAAAATCGGAAAAGTCCGACTCGTCGGACTTTTCGAAAAAGAAATTCGCGAAAAATGAATTGTCACGCATACTACTCGTTCACCGTGGTGATATTATTAAATGCCGCCTTATATACCTCGTTACGGAAGAAATCTCCGTACAGATCGGCTGTTACACTCAGACTCGACGACATCGGAATACCGTCGAAGGCGCCCGCCTCCGTCTCGGGAACGTAATTCGTTAAAATAGTCATCCCGACAAGAGATATGGCTCCGTCAAAGGCTCCTTCCGCTATGAATGAAAGCGAAGAAGAGGCTTCCACCGTCAGCGAAGCAACGGCGGCTCCCGAATCGTTGTCGAAAGCACCCGCGGCGATCGCGGTCACAGAATCGGGAAGAGTTATATCTCTCTTTGACCCGACATATTTTATCAGCACGCCGCCGAGGGTAATAAATCCTTCGTCGTCGGCTTCGCCGAGAGCGCCGAGGCAGTCGTCGAAGGCGCCCCGCCGGACAGTCTTTAATTCAGAAGAAGCGGCTACGCTCACCTCGGTCAGCGAAACGGCGCCTTTAAAGGCGTTTTCGCCGATGATTTCAAGGGAGGCGGGAAGATGAACTTCCACTAAATCCATAGCGCCGAAGAAGGCTTCGTCGCCGATTTCCGTAAGCGCGGCATCGTTACCGAACTGCACGCGTCCGACATCGGAACCCGCAAAAGCTCCGCCCGCAATTTTTACGATGTCGTCGGGAACGGTTACCTCGCGTCCGCTTCCTATATAGAGGTGGAGCACTTTTTTGCCGTCCGCGGCTGACGTCAACATGCCGTCGGTGAATTCGAATGCGGTCACACCTTCTTCCAATACGATTGTGCTAAGCCCGATTAATCCTCTCAGTGCGTTGTCTTCGATGGTGGTGAGACTGCTTTCGATATGCAGTTCGGTAAACGTCAGAATCTTTTCAAGGCTGACGAATGCACCCTCTTTTATCGTCGTCACGGCTCCGCCGTTATGGTAGGCGGGAATATAAAGAATGAGCGAGGAAAACTCTGCGTACCCGGAGGTATCGAACCCTGCTACGGAATAGGTGCCGTCCCCGTTGTCTTCGAATTCCAGCCCCGGCGTGCCGAGGTCGATATCCGTCCAGCGCGGATAGATGTACAATCGTTTCGAGGGATCCGACACCGTTTCCCGGTTCAGGACATAGGTATTTATATCCACCGGGACGGTGTACTCTCTGTCGAGATACCAGCCGTCGAATACGAAAGTCCCTATGCTTCCTTCGTCCGAATATTCCGGCGGGGCGGGAGACGTCAGCAATTTTTTTCCATTATCGTCGAGTTGTTTATGCAAAATCACGCTGCCATACGGCACAAGGAGGGTATTATAAGAGTTTATCATCGCGTCTTCGCCGGGCTCCGTAAACGAAGCGACACCGACCATAAGTTCATATTGAATAGGCTCCAGGTTCGGATAAAAAGCCGTGTTCTCTAAAAGATAATCGGATTTGAGATGCGAAGAGGTCACCGTTATCGAACCGGATGTGACCGATATCGTGCTGACATAAGAGTCGTACTCTCTCCAATTGTTGTTATGTACCGGGTCTTGGTCTTCTCCGGGGGGGATATACACCGAGGCTTCATACACCTTATTACGGGCGGGATAGTATATCTTTGCGCCTTTCTGATAAGACATGGACGGATCATACGTCTTAATGACCTCGTCGGTAAAGTCGTTATATCTCCAACCCGTCACATCGTATCCCGGGACGGAAATGTTGGGAAGGTCCAGCGTCGCCTCGCCGCTGTTAATGTCGGGGGTGACTACAATGGATATCGTCTCCTCGCCCGAACCGTCGTCATAGACGAAATGAACGGTATAGGGTTTCCGCTCCAATGTAAGGTAGAGATTGACGCTGCCCTGCACTTTCAGCGGGAAGGAGTCAACTGCGGTGCCCTGGGCGCTGTTATTGCGCCAGACGTATACGTATACGGAAGAAGGATATTTTTCTTCAAGCTCAGCGATAACTTCGTCCGGAATATCGAAATCGGAGCCGTAAGTGTGGTTTCCTTTGTAAATGGGATCCTGTTCCGAATAGCCATACAACGTGACGGGATAAGAAGAGGCGTGATAGGAAACGCAGATGGTGTGGTCCTTTGTCACGTAATTAAGCTCAGCCGCCAGAATATTGTCCTCGCCGTAAACGGGCTGCCAGGAGCCGTTCGACGAGCGGTACATCCATTCGCCCACATACCCCGTCCTCGCGGGCACCCCCGGGAAGGCGTTGTTGCGGGCAAGCACGTTTTCACCGTAACGGATGTCGGAATAAATTATGGCGCTGCCGTTGGATTGGGTTGCCGCTTCGAAGTCGACCTGAACGCCATCGTTGACGGCTGTGTCGACTTCATCCGGAGTAAGATATTGACTCGGCGGTTTAAGAAACTCCACCCGATAGGACGCCAAAGTATAGCTTGCCACAAAATTGAGGTCGGAGGTGACGGTGCCGAATTGTGCGTTAAGCCCCGAAGGCTCCTTCCACGCCCCCGTCGCTCCGTTGACTGCCGGCACGGGCGGCACGTTTTGCCTGTCGCTGCCGAGGCTTGTATTGTAAGGGAGCTCCTCGACCAGGCAATATCCGTCTATGGCGCTGCCGTTATAGGAAATAACGTCTTCTATGAATTGAATTTCGTAGATCTTGTCGCCGAGAGTTACAGACGCGCCTTCCTCCGCCCAGGGATGAGACTGCGTTCCCACCTTGCTGTCCGCGGCGTTTACAATGAACCTTACCGTGAAGGTATTCGTAGTGTAGTTGACGCGGATTTCGGTGTCGCCGGTGATGACTATCGAACCGCCGGGCTCGGCGATCTCTTCCGTTACGACGCCGTCAACGAGTATGGTGTAGCCGGCAAAAGCAAACTCCGCGCTGACGGAAGGAGTCGGGAGCGCATATTCGGTATTCCTTTCATATTCCCGGGAGCCGAGGTTGTTGGAAAATCTGCCGTTCTGATAACGCGTGACGCTGACGCGGAAGCTGACGTTGTCCGACCACGCCGCATAATAATGTCTGTCCGTATCTATCGTCACGCCCGACGCCGCCTGGGAACCGTTCTCGGTGCGCCAGCCTTTGAAGGTATACCCCTCTCTTTCCACCGTCGGAGTGACGTCTATATATCCGTTTTCGTATGTTACCGTCCACTCGGGACCTTCATCTCCGGAAAACACCTCCCCGGCGGGAGCGTCGGGGAATGTCGCGCCTTCCCCGGCATGATAAGTCACCGAACGGTATGTGACCGCTTCGGGCGCTACTGTCCTTATCGGAATTGTCAACGACAGAGCCTGGTAATTTATTCGGATTTGATAAAAGCCGCCGATTTCCGTCTTTATGAGATCCGACGAAGAGACCATACCGCTTTCGACGGTGATCTCCTCCTGCATGGTGCCGTCGGGAGCGTAAAGCCCGAAACTGAATGCCTGCCAATCGACATTTCCTGCTTCGAAAACATAGTAACCGATGTCTTTGTCGTAATATTCGGAGGCGGTTCCTTCCAGAAGCGCTATCGAATATGCGTCCTCCTCGGAGGTATCCACGCACCCCAAAGTCACCGCGGTGACCGCGATAACGCAAAGCATCAATATCGGCAATAATCTGAACGCGCGTTTCATTACACTAATAAGATATCAAATCGAGGGCGGCTTGTCAATATATAATATTAAAATGCGCGCATAATCTGCGCGCGAAATAAAAACAATACGTCCGTCGGATTACCCTCCCGCTTATCCGGGCGTTTTGACGGGGTGCGGGAAGTTTTCCGGCGTCCGAAAACTTAAATTTCCGTTCCGGGCTTTATACGCCCGCCGTCCGCGTCCGACGTGACTGCGGAAATGAGACTCCCCGGCTACTCGAAAATACCGTCGATGAACTCCTTTGCGTCAAACGGAATAAGGTCGTCGATTTTTTCTCCTATTCCCGCATAAACCACCGGAATTTCGTACTCCGCGGAGACTGCAAGCACCACTCCGCCCTTAGCCGTGCCGTCGAGCTTGGTCAAAATTATACCGTCGGCGTCGATGGCTTCGGAGAAGATCTCCACCTGCGATACGGCATTCTGTCCCGTCGTCGCGTCCAATACGATATAACTTCTCTTGTCGAAATCGGGCGCTTCGCGGTCGATGACCCTGTTTATCTTTTTGAGCTCCTCCATCAGATTTTTCTTGTTGTGGAGCCGCCCCGCCGTGTCCACCAGAACGACGTCGGTACCACGTGCCTTTGCCGAACTTAGCGCGTCAAACACCACCGCAGCCGGGTCGGAGCCTTCACCGTGTTTTACGATCCTGACGCCGGCGCGCTCCGCCCACACTTCGAGCTGCTCGCCGGCGGCGGCACGGAATGTGTCGGCAGCCGCCACGGTTACCGATTTCCCTGCATTTACAAACAACTTCGCCAGCTTTCCGACGGCGGTCGTCTTCCCTACGCCGTTGACCCCCGCAATCAGAATTACCAGCGGGTATTCGTAGGGCGGGATCTCGTAATCAATCGATTCCAGCATTATCCGTTTCAATTCGTTTCTGGCTTTCTCGGGATCGGTGATTTTTTTGTTGTAGGCGGCGTCTTTCAACTCTTCTATGACGTTTTCCGAGGCGATAACGCCCATGTCGGAAGCGATCATCGCCGTTTCGAGCTCGTCATAAAACTCCTCGTCCAGAGCCCTTCCTTTAAAAAGTTCGAAGATCTTTTTCCCGAAACTTTCCTTGGTCTTTTTAAGCCCCTCTTTTATGCGCTGAAACAAACCCATTTTTACTCCTTCCCCAAAGTCCGGACGGCATTCGACTGAACACCCGTACTTCGGAACGGTTTAAACGATTTAGAGATTATATGGTTTTCGGGATACCGCAATCCGAGTTACGGAAACCGAAAACGCTTATTTAAAATAAATTAACCTGTTCGCTGCAAGTGAGGATCAAGCCTCTTCCTCCGCTTCGCGGCGCTTCCTTTCCTTTTCGATTTCTTCGTACTTGACCGCCTCTTCGAGCTTGACCCTGACGGTCTTGCTGACGCCCATTTCCTGCATCGTGATACCGAACAGCGTGTCACAAAGAGACATCGTCGGCTTTCTGTGCGTGACGATTATAAATTGCGTGAATTGCGCGAATTTTTTGAGGTATTGCGCAAATACGGCGGCGTTTGCGTCGTCCAGAGCACCGTCGATCTCGTCGAGGATGCTGAACGGCATCGGGTTCAATTTTATTATCGCAAACAGTATGGCTATTGCGGTAAGAGCGCGCTCCCCGCCCGAAAGCGGCGCTAAGTTGGTAAGTTTTTTCCCGGGCGGCTCCGCCCAGATCTCGATACCCGCAGACAACACGTCTTTGTCCTCTTCGAGCTCCATCCTCGCCCTGCCGCCGCCGAAAATCTCGGTAAAGACTTCGCCGAAATTTTTGTTGATCTGATTGAAGCTGACGGTGAATTTTTCGGTCATCTCCCGCGTCAGATCCTTTATGAGCGCGTTGAGGTCGGATTCGCTCTTCAAAACGTCTTCGTATTGGGCGTTGAGTTCTTCGTAGCGCGCCTTTTCTTCAAGGTAACTTGCCTCGGCAAGCTCGTTGACGGGTCCGATCCTGTCGATTTTTCCGCGCAGCGAGCCGATATGCGAAGCGGCTTTTTGCGGTTCAAAGGAGTATTCCGCCTTCTCTTCCTCGCCAAGAGAGTCGACAAATTCTTTTGCGGCGTCGAAATCGTAGCCGTAATTTTCGTAAATCCTCGCCGAAGCGTTTTCGAGGTTCTGATCGATAAGTTGCAGCTTTGCGTCCTCTTTTGCACGACGCTCTCTGACGGAGGCTGCGCGGTCATTCAGCTTCCGCTTTTCCTCGTCGAGCTCCGCCACGCGCGTGTTAAGAAGATTCTTCTCCTCGGTGGCTTTTTCGATGGCGCCTTTCAGCGCGTCTATCGCCCGTCTGTCCTCGTCTGAAATCTTGACGTTATCGAGCTCCCGTTTCAGCTGCTCGCTTTCGGAGTTTTTCATGCGCTCCTCTATGTCGAGTTCGCGGAGCGCGGCTTCCATCGCCTCGCACTCCTTTCTGAGCGCCACCACTTCTTTTGCCAGAGCCTCCCTTTCGGAAGCGGCTTTTGTAAGTTCTACGCGCCTGTCGGACAGTTCCTTTGCAAGCGCGCGTTCCTCTTCCTTTTGCCCCACCAGCGCCGCTTTCAGCTCGGCGATATAGGAATCTGCATCGACTTTTTCGGAATCGGCTCCCTTTTTATTGGCTTCGGTAGCCCGAATAGCGATTTCTATTTCCTTTAACTGCTTTAATTTATCTTCGTTCCCGCGGAAAAGCTTTTCCATTTCCTGCGTGTTGAAGTCGATATCCGCCTGCGCCTTTTCTATCTCGCCGTTGAGTTCGGCAATCTCTACGTCAAGCTTATGTATGCGCGCCTCGATGAATTTACGGGCGTTGTCGAGCTGTTTGACTTCGCTTTCGAGATCTGAAATCTCGCCGTTCAGAAGGGAGATGTCCTTTTGGATCTTGTCGCGCTTGGCTTTATACTTTTTAAGGTCGGCTTCTCTTGTGAAGACGCGTTTTTTGTTGTCGGCGGTGCTGCCTCCGGTCATCGCACCCGAGGTCTGGAAGACGTCCCCTTCGAGGGTGACTATCCGGAAGGCAAAGCCGTAACGGCGGGAGATCTTCAAAGCCGTCTCCTGCGTGTCGACGACGACTGTTCTGCCGAGGAGGTTGCTGATTACAGCGTCGTATCTGGAATCGAAATTTATGAGTTCGGAAGCGACGCCTTCCACTCCGTCAAGCTCCAGAACACCCTGATATTCGCGCGGAAGGTCGTTCCGCTTCATCGTCGTCAGCGGCATAAAGGTGACGCGTCCCAAGCGTCTTTCCCTTAAAAAGCGCATGAGGTCGGTGGCGTCGTATTCGTTTTCGGTGACGATGTTTTGCCACGCTCTCCCGAGCACGGTGCCGATCGCAGTCGTATATTTTTGAGGTATCTGAATGATTTCCGCCACCGTTCCGAGGATTTTTCTTCTTAACGAAGGCTCCGCCTGCGTTGCAGTCATCAGGTTTTGGATGGAATCCTCGTAGTCGGCGTAGTCGGAGATGAATTTTTCGGTATTGTCGATGGCGAAATTGATGTTTACGAGCTCTGTTTTGAGGTCGGCGCGCCGTCTCAATGCGTCCTGCAGGTCGTTATTGGCAGCCTCGTAGTTGCGCCCGGCTTCGACGCCGTCGGAGAGTGCTTTTCCGCGCTCCGCTTCGAGCTGTTCCCGCCGCGAATTGAGTTCCGCCTTACGTTTTTCGCCCTCTTCGATAAATTTCCGACGTGTCGCGCAGTCGTCCTTTGCCGAACCCATATCGCGTTCCAGCATCTCCTTTTTTGTGACCAGCTGGGCGGCGTCCTTGTCTATGGCGGCGTTCTGATTCAATTTCGAGACGTAAAGATCCTGCCAGGTCTCTATCTCTTTATCCTTTTCGGAAATGGTTTCGGAAAGTTCGTTGTGCGCCTTTTCGGCGTCGCCCAATTCCCTCTCCATGACGGCATAGGCTTCCTTGGCTTCCTCCGTCTCGCGCACCTTGTCGATGATAGCGGCGGATTTGTCCGTCAAAAGCGCGCGCGTGCGTTCGCGCTCTTTCGCTATCGCGGCTACCCTGTCGCGGGCTTCCTCCAAACGCCTCGCGATGTCTTTTCCGGTGCCTTCGGCGCGGGTGGCTTCGAGCGACTTATTCAAAAGTTCGTCGTTCAGCGCCTGGAGCTTTCTGTCGCCGTCCTTTATCGACTGCATGCAGGAGTCGTATTCGTTGCTGACGGCGGAATAATCCGACTGCAAGCCGAACAGCTCCTCGTCGGTTTTTTGCAGCTTGTCGGAGCACTTTTTCCTTTCCGCGTCGGCGTTTTCGTTCTGATAAAGGTATTGGCTGATTTCAAAATACTTCAGTTCGTTTTTGAGCGAGCGCGCCTTTGCCGCCGACTCCGCCGCCTTTTGGAGGGGTTCCAGCCTCTGTCCGATATCCGAAAGAAGGTCGTAAATCCGTTCCATATTGGAGCGGTTGTCGCGAAGCATCCTCTCCGTTTCGATGCGCTTGGCTTTTTGCGAGGAAATTCCCGCCGCCTCTTCGAAAATCTTGCGGCGCGCTTCGGGGCTGGACGCCAGAATCGCGTCGATTTTTCCCTGCCCTATAATGCTGTAACCGTCCTTACCTATGCCGGTGTCACGGAAAAGTTCGACTATCTCGCTCTTCGTGCAGACCCGCCTGTTCAGCAGGTAGTCGGAGTGCCCGCTCCTGTCGAGCCGCCTCGTAACGACCACCTCTTCAAAGTCCATGTCGTACTTTCTGTCGGAGTTGTCGAGATACAGGCTGACTTCGCAATAGGACATCGAACGGCGTTTTTCGGTACCGTTGAAAATAAGCTCCGCCATCTTCCCGACACGGAGCGTCGTCGGAGCCATTTCGCCAAGCACCCATCTCACCGCGTCGATGACGTTGGATTTACCGCAGCCGTTAGGACCGACTATCCCGGTAATGTTTGTATTGAAAACGATTTCGGTCTTGTCCGCAAAGGATTTAAAGCCGGTGAGCTCGATTTTATTTAAGTTCAATTCAGTTCTCTCCCGAAATGCCGCCCGTAACGGGCAGCGTCTTCTCGATTTTCATAAATGATTATATATTATATAACTTTAAAAAGCAAGCATAATTGAATTTCCCGCACCTTATCTTTTCCGGGCGCACGAATATATCCGTTTAGGGGGCGCCGACACAGAAAGAGAGCGGCTTCAGCCGCCCTCTTCCCGAAATCAATAAATACGACTTGGAGGTGTAGTTTTTTTAATTCCGTATCGCCCCTTTCGGCAATACCGTTTTATGGCTTCTTTTCGGTTGTTCGCTCTCTTTCACTCCTTTTTCGGAAAGCGTCGCTACCGCTTCGCCTTTGCCGGATTCCGGAGAAGTTCGGCACGTCGTCCGTTCACCGTTCCCCGCCCCGGAGCCGGAGCACTTCCCCGCGTACGGACAGCCGGCACAGCCGGAGCATCCGCCTTTTCCGCGCTTTTTCGCGACTATCGCGGAGATCGTAACTCCCGTAACGATTGCCGCCGCAGCCACTATTATTACTATTTCGATCGCGCCCATTTAGGACCTCTTTTTGAAAGATAATTTGGGAAGACGCAGGTTTTGCAGTTTACCTTTGTTGTACAGAACGATCAGCACGATCGCCGCCGCCCATAATACAGCCCAGATAAACGCCGTCCACCACCATTCTCCTATCAGATATATCATAGACGCCGCCATGTATGACGTGACCACCCAGAATATCAGTGTGTTGTTGAACTTTTTCTTTGACGGCATTTCGGCTTTTGCCGTGGCGACTGCCGCAAAGCAGGGAATCGTCAGCATATTGAAAGCTATGAAGGCTATCAATGCCGGCACCCCTATCCCCGTTGCGGATATCATATTCGCAACGGAATCGACGCCTTCCAAAGCCTCGTCAGCGACAAAGCCGGAAGTAATGCACGCCGCCAGAGTACCGAAAGTCGCAATGACGTTTTCCTTGGCGATCAAGCCGGTTATGGCTGCCACCACGAACACCCAGCCCCAATCGTTCAGCTGTGAACCGAATCCCATCGGAGTAAACAGAGGACGAATGAATTGACCGATGCCGGCAAGGATGCTGTCGTTCATATTTTCATCGGGCAGGTATTTCCAATTGAAGGAGAAGTGGCTGATGAACCAGATGACTATCGTAGACGCCAATATAATGGTGAACGCCTTTTTTATAAAGTGCTTCGTTTTGTCCCAAAGCAGCATCATCAGGCTCCTGAACTGCGGAGTACGGTAGCTCGGAAGCTCCATTATGAACGGAGGCGTTTCTCCCTTCATCGTCGTGTTGCGCATAATCAGCACCGACACGATAGCTACGACGATACCCAACAGATACATTCCGTAAGTGATCAGATCCGCATTGCCCAGACCGGATATCTGAGCTATGCCTCCCGCGATCGCGGTAAGGATCGGAAGCTTCGCTCCGCAGCTGAAAAACGGTATGACCCTTATCGTAGCCACTCTTTCGTTTTCGTCCGCCAAAGTCCTGGTATTCACCATAGCGGGTACCGAACAGCCGAAGCCCATTATCATAGGCATAAACGCTCTGCCGGACAATCCGAACTTGCGGAAGATCCTGTCCAGGATGAAAGCGACTCTCGCCATATATCCGGAGTCTTCCAATATCGAAAAGAACAGGAACAGCAACAGTATCTGAGGCAGGAAGCTGAGCACGGCGAACAGACCTCCGAAAATGCCGTCCACAACCAACCCTGTCGCCCAATCGGCTACGCCTGCCGCCGACATCGCGTCACCCAACGCCCCGGACAAGGACGAAGTCGCCAGATCCAACAGGTTGAATATTATTACGCCGGGAGAGTTGATCCCTCCGTCGCCGAACACGCCTTCGAAAGCCGTTCCGGGGAGTGAGACCCAGCCTTCCGGCAACGCAGCGCCTATCCATAACAGGTTTTCCGAAAAGGTCAGATGGAATACTGCGAAAAGGATCACCAAAAATATCGGTATTCCCCACACTTTATGGGTTAACACGCGATCTATCTTATCGGATACGGACATTTTGTCCTTGCCGGATTTATGCTTTTTCGTCAGAGCCGACGAATAATTGTGCGCAATATATTTGTACCTGGAATCGGCGACGATGGCTTCGAAATCCGATCCGAAGACGTCGTCACTGAAAGTTTTTTTGAATTCTTCCACCATACCTGCGGACTTCGGATGCATTTTGACTTCCAATTCGTCCATTTCCGCAAGCTTTATCGCGTGGAACAGAGCGTTATCTACTCCCGCCCCTTCCAACGCTATTTTACAATCGCCTATCAGGTGGGTCAGTTTGCCGCCTTCCAATACCGTAGTCCCCTTCCTGGGGTGTTTCGAAGCTTCGAGCCCGCGGCGCATCAGTTCTTCGATGCCCTGGTTTTTCAAAGCGGATATCTTTACTACCGGCAGCCCTATTTTGGATTCCAGCTTTGCCGCGTCTATGCTGTCGCCCGCCTTTTCGACTTCGTCTATCATATTCAGCGCGACAATGACCGGCACGTCGATCTCCATCAGCTGGGTAGTCAGATACAAATTCCTTTCAAGGTTCGTTGCGTCGACTATGTTGATGACGCAATCGGGTTTTTCGTCCAATATGTAGTTTCTGGAGATGACTTCCTCCGGAGTGTACGGCGAAAGCGAATAAATACCCGGCAAATCGATTATCGCCACGGGCTCGGAAAGTTTCTTATACACGCCTTCCCTTTTGTCGACGGTGACTCCGGGCCAGTTGCCTACGTGCGCCGTAGAGCCCGTCAACAGATTGAACAACGTGGTCTTGCCGGAGTTGGGATTGCCCGCCAAAGCAAATTTTTTCATTTATTCACCTCCGTCATAACGCAATCGGCTTCCGCCTTCCTTAAAGTAAGTTCGTAACCCCTCAAGGTGATTTCGACGGGGTCGCCTAAAGGCGCGCGTTTTCTGAGATAGACCTCTGCGCCGGGCGTCACACCCATATCGAACAGTCTGCGTCTGATGACGCCTTCTCCGGCGACGGATCTCACGACACCCGTTTCGCCTACGTCAAACTCGCTGAGTTTTTTGATCATTTCGGTTTCTCCTCTCCGTTTATTGGCTTCATAATTTTTCCCCTAAACCTTTCTGTCGTGAAAATGCTATGCCTGCACCACAAAGATCTTTGAAGCCAATCCGGAATCCAACGCAAGCCGCGTATCTTTTACCAATACGATTACGGAAGCTCCGGAGCTTAATACCCTCAGTTCCGAATCAATGGTGATCCCCAGATTCTCCAAGTGCTTCTTCGTTTTCTCGTCAGCCAGGATCTTTATTACTTTCATTGCCCTTTCGACGGGCGCAAACATTAACGGCATATCTCTCCTTAATTTATTCCGCCCGAGGGCGAAATATGAAATTTATTTCACATTTATCAAAATTATAATTCCTGCGCATTCCGTTGTCAAGTAAAATATGAAAGATTTTTCACATTTTTTGAATTGCCTTTTTTTTAAATCGGATATATAATGTTTCTATAAATAAACAGGCGGCGAAAATATGGCAAAGACCGTTCGCGAACCCAGGCAGGTTCGCTCCATCGAAAAGAAAAACAGGATAATCCGGGCGGGCTACGAGCTCTTTTCGGAAATAGGCTACCACAACGCCAACACGGCGATGATCGCAAAGCGCGCCGCCGTCTCGACGGGGATAGTCTACGGCTATTTCCGCGACAAAAAGGACATTCTCCGCGAAGTTACCGCCATCTATATGGAGCGCATCACCCGTCCCGTCTTCGAAGTTATCAACGCCATCTCTTCACCCGACGAAGTCTGTAATAAAATTCCCGAAATCGTTGAAATCGTGCTGAAAGCGCACAAGGACAACGCAAAGATTCACGAAGCGCTTCACGCGCTGACCCCCACCGACCCCGAAATAAATTCGGCTTTTATCCGTCTTGAGGACGAAATTACCTTAAAAATCGCGGCGCGGCTGAAGGAACTCGGCGTGCTGTCTTCGGACGCCAACGAAAGAGTGCATTTTGCGATGGACATTCTGCAATCATTCGCGCACGAATACGTCTACGACCATCACGAATACATCGATTACGACAAGTTGAAGGAGCTGGTTCGTCAAACCTTGACGGCGCTGATGGGGCTGAGGCACTCGTAACCGCGGCAAGCACCTCTTTCCGCGTTACACGAAAGCGCCCTTCGGAAGGGTACTCCCTTTTCACGACGCTGTCTGCCGGCGCTTTTTCGGATAAGCAGCCCTCTGTACTTTAAAAAGCGTACTTCATTGACTTTTTACGAAAGCTTGGTTATAATATGGTCATGAAAAAGAAGACGGAGGCGGGTGTGCCGCAATTTTTGCAATATCTGGTAGAGCATGAACTCCCTCAGGAGGAGTTCACGACGGCGTATACCGAGGACTCCGGGGCGCCGCTGAAATGGACGCGCGACGTCAAAATCGCCAAAACCGATTATAAGGTAAGACGCGAAACGGCAAAGCTCAAAGCCTCGAACGACTACGCCGCAAGACGCATCGCTTTGATGAAGCAACGAAACGAGTTACAACGACTGAAACTCGAAAACGCCCCGGATATGCGCGAAATCCTTGCAAAAAATCAGCCGCTTATCAAGGAATCCCTTCGTACCTCGGCGCTTGCAGAAGAGGAAAACGCGTTGAACGAGGACTATCGCAACTCCAAAAATTAACTTAATTGCCTATTAAAAAACAAATTTATAACGTAAAACATCTGAAAAATGAAATTATCCGAAATCTCAAAAAAAGTTTGCTGGTCGTTTGAAATCTTTCCCCCGAAACCCGCCTCCGACATCTCCGTTATGGAGAAGACTATCGGTGAGCTTGCCGCACTGAAACCCGATTTTATCTCGGTAACCTGCTCGGCGGGCGGCTCGGGAAACTCCAGAACGGCGGAAGTTGCGGGCATTCTGAAAAACAAGTACGCCGTCGAACCGATCGCACATATCACCTGTATCAATTCCGACAGAGAGGAGATAGCAGCCGAACTGAACAAGCTTTCCGGTATGGGAATTGAAAACGTGCTGGCGCTCCGCGGCGACAGGATCCCCGGAGCCGACAACGGCGCTTTCCGCCACGCAAACGAACTCGTCGACTTCATAAAAAGCCTGAAACCCGACTTCGACATAGCGGGCGCCTGCTACCCGGAAACCCACCCCGAAAGCCTCTCTCCGGAATCCGACCTCGACTACTTGAAACTTAAAGTCGACTCGGGTGTAAGTCATCTTATTACCCAGCTGTTTTTCGATAACGAGGACTTCTTCCGCTTTAAAGAGCGCTGCCTCTCCCGCGGCATAAGCGTCCCCGTTCACGCAGGCATAATGCCTCTCGTGAAGAAAAGTAACGTTGACAGAATTATATCACTTTCGGGTGCCAAAATACCGAATAAGGTTTCCCGAATGATAGCAAAATATTCAGATGATCCCGAATCGTTGATGCAGGCGGGGATAGCTCTCGCAACCGAACAGGCATCTGATCTAATTGCCGGCGGAGCCGAAGGCGTGCACGTCTACGTCATGAACAACCCGTTTGTGGCAAAGACTATAACCTTTAATCTTTCCTCTATCCTGAACGCGTAAAATGGTGATCCCGCGGACGGAAATTTTAAGATATCTCGGAGTCAAAGGCACACCCGACGAGAAATTGCTGTCCGAGGTCGACAACGCCTCGGAAGCGGTCATGAAAATTGCCGTACCGAAGGGGGTTTATAAAAAATTCGGCTATCGCGACGGGTGCATTCCCGAGCTCGGATACTCCCTTTCGGGGAGCGATATACGCCGCCACCTGGGCTCCGCAAAGGAGATAGTGGTGCTTGCGGTGACGCTGGGGCTCGCTGTCGACCGCGAATGCGCGAAGCTTCAAAGAGTTTCCCCCTATCGCGCTCTTTTGTTCGACGCCGCCGCTTCCGCCGCAATCGAAGCCTTCGCCGACGAATTTTGTCTGGGAATTGCCGCCGAAATCGGTTCCGACTTGGGAGACAGGTTCTCCCCCGGCTACGGCGACCTCGCAATCGACATGCAGCGCGACATTCAACGAATACTCTCGGCAGATAAAATGATCGGGCTCGGCGTCGCCGACGACCTCACGCTTATACCGCTGAAATCGATAACCGCCCTGGCGCCCGTCGGTGTAAAAGGCTGTTTGTCTCACGACTGCAGGAAGTGCTCAAAGCGCGATTGCCCCTTCAGAAAGGAGTAGAGTTTTTATGCGATTTATTGACGAACTTAATAAAAAAGTGATAATTTTTGACGGCGCTTTCGGTACCGAACTGGTGCGCAGAGGCGTCAGGACGGGGGTCGTTCCGGAGCTTATAAATCTTGAAAACCCCGAAATCGTTTCCGCCATTCACCGTGACTATATCGCTCACGGAGCCGACGTCATCACGACGAACACCTTCGGCGCCAACTCCGTAAAGGCAGGCAAAGACTACCGTAAAATTATCTCTGAAGCGCTCTCTCTCGCGCGTGACGCCGCGGGCGACAGGTTTGTAGCGCTGGACATCGGACCCACCGGATTGATGGCTGAACCGATGGGCTCAACTTCCTTCGATGAATTCTACTCGGTCTTCAAGGACGTCGTCGAAGCAGGTTCAGGCGCCGATTTGATTCTTATAGAAACGATGTCCGACCTCACCGAGGCGCGCGCGGCGGCGCTTGCCGCAAAGGAAAACAGCTCTCTTCCCGTCGTAGTCTCGATGACCTTCGACGAAAACATGCGCACATTTACGGGTGTTTCAGTGGAATCATTCGTGTATTCTCTCTATTCTGTTGCCGATGTCATCGGCGTCAATTGCTCTTTGGGACCAAAGCAGCTTCTTCCCATCGTCGAAAAACTTACCGAAATTTCCCCTAAACCCGTCATCGTGCAAGCAAATGCGGGACTTCCCGATTCTTCGGGGCGCTACAACCTTTCCGCCGAGGAGTTTTCCGATTACGCCGACCGCTTCCAAAAGGCGGGTGTATCGGCGATAGGCGGCTGCTGCGGCACAACCCCCGAGCACATCTCGGCAATAGCGAAGAAGATTTCAAGGCAACCCGTTCCGAGATCGGTCACCGTCCCCCCTGTCGTCTGCTCCTCATCGAAAACGGTATATCTCGATTCGGTTAAAATTGTCGGGGAGCGCATAAACCCCACCGGAAAGAAAGCCGTAAAAGCGGCTCTGACGACGGGCGATTTCGGATACATCGCCTCCCAAGCCATCGAGCAAACGGAAGCGGGAGCCGATATCCTCGATGTCAATGCCGGCGTTCCGGGGATAGACGAAGGCGCGGTTATGGTAAAACTCATAAACCTTTTGGAAGGGGTCAGCGAACTCCCTCTCGAAATAGACTCCACCGACCCTGCCGTCATAGAGCGCGCTTTAAGGAGGTATAACGGACGGGCTGTCGTCAACTCCGTTTCCGGCGAAAGGCGCTCTCTGGATCGCATTCTCCCGCTGGTTAAAAAATACGGAAGTATGGTGATTGGGTTAACAATTGACGAAGATGGGGTACCCAAAACGGCAAAAAAGCGTATAGAGATAGCCGAGAAAATTATTGAAGAAGCTGCAAAATATTCCATTCCGAAAGAGTCTCTGATCATCGACCCGCTGACGCTTACGGCGGGGGCGGAACAGGCTCAGGCAACGGAAACTCTCCGCGCTCTTACGGAAATCAAAAAGCGTTTCGGAGTAAAGACGGCACTAGGCGTTTCCAACATCTCTTTCGGGCTTCCCGAGAGGAGAATCATAAATTCCGCCTTTCTTTCGGCGGCGCTGTGGGCGGGTCTGGATCTTGCGATAGTAAATCCGAACGCAAAGGAAATTCTCGAGACTTTGGACGCATTTAAAGTGCTTAGTCTTATCGACGTCGGGGCGAAGGAATACTCCTCAAAGTACGCCTCCGTCCCTCGCGAGGAAAGCGCCCCCGCGGAAAGGGATTTGAAATATATCATAGAGAAGGGTCTTCCCGGGGCGGAGAAAGAAACCGAACGGCTGCTTGACTCGGGAGTCGGCGCCGAGGAAATCATCAACGACTATCTCATCGCCGCTTTGAACGAAGTGGGAAAGGGATACGAAGCGGGCGTCGTCTTCCTTCCCGGGCTTATTCAAGCCGCCGAATCGGCAAAAGGCGCCTTCAACGCCATCAAAAAAAGCATGGGGAACGCAGTCCCCTCCCGTGGCACGATTATCATGGCGACAGTCAAAGGCGACGTTCACGATATCGGAAAAAATATCGCCGCTACGGTACTCGGTAACTACGGCTTCAAGGTATTAGATCTCGGGAAAAACGTCGAACCCGCCGAGATCGTCGAAGCGACCAAAAAAACGGGCGCAAAATTAGTCGGACTTTCCGCACTGATGACTACCACCGTCAAGAACATGGAGGAAACCATTAAACTACTGAAATCGGAGTGTCCTTCGGTCAAAGTCATGGTGGGCGGAGCGGTATTGACGCAGGAATACGCAATGAAAATCGGCGCCGACTACTATTGCCCGGACGCAGCCTGCGATGTTAAAATCGCCGAAGAAATTTATAAAAAAGCATAACAGCGGCTTGCCGTAAACGAAGACAAGCTGTATAATAACTTTAATTTAACAGAATCCGGGATCGGCTAAACGCAGCCGTCAACAGGGAAAGCGCGGTTAAAATCCGCCGCAACAGCCATTACCGTGACCGTAAGGAAGTCGGATGACCTGCCCGGACCGTAAAGTCGTTTCCGGGCAAACGGGGAACGCAAAGCCTGCGCTTTTTTACCC
>CALVTP010000020.1 GCA_944362765.1 uncultured Clostridia bacterium
GGATTGGGCAATTTGTCCGAATACAAATACATAAAGGATATAGCTCCGATCGATTACGTCAATTCCGATTGGGCGCCGACGGTATTGACGATGTCGAAAAAGGACTTCTTCTGCAAAGGTCACGGCGAATTGATGCACCAAAAACTTCAGGAAGCGGGAGTTAAAGTTTCCGAGCACCACTCCACGAAATTCCTCGACAACCATTGCTACCATTTCAATTATTGGGTCAAGGCGTCGAAGGAGGCGATGGCGATGGTGTACGGATTCTTGGACGGCTTGTATTCCTATCAAAAATCCGAAGATTCGGCTCCCAAAAAAGAAGAAACGGAAGCCCGAAACGATATATCAGAGGAAACTGCCGCAAGCAATGCATCCGAAGGAACCGCTTCGGAAACGGTAACGGGGGAAGCGGACAAGGCATAACGATTTACAGTCGGCAAGGAACCGAAAATGAAAAAACTCACATTCACCCACACCTTGGGGGCGTGTTTTACGGGTTATATCGTGCAGGCGATCGTCAACCTGTTTGCGCCCCTTCTGTTTGTTACTTTCGGAAATTCATACGGCATACCTCTTTCAGGGATAACCCTGTTGATCACACTGAATTTTGCCATTCAGCTGACGGTCGACCTTATGGGCACTTTCATCGTCGACAAGATGGGCTACAAGGCGACGGCGATAGCCGCCAACTTCACGGCTGCGGCAGGGCTGATACTTCTTTCTTTTCTTCCCGACCTCATCGACCCGTACGCGGGGATATTGCTTTCGGTCATAGTTTATTCGGCGGGCGGCGGGCTGTTCGAGATAGTCATGAGTCCGATAGTCGAAGCCTGTCCCACCAAAAACAAGGACAGAGTGATGGCGCTGCTGCATTCTTCATATTGCTGGGGCTCCGTCATCGTAATAGGGCTGTCGACGGTGTGGTTCGAGTTCGTCGGCATCGACAAGTGGCAGCTGTTGTCGCTGATGTGGGCGATACTGCCCGTTTTAAACGGGGTTTTCTTCTTTTTCGTGCCGATAGTGCCGCTTATAAAGGAAGGCGAAAGAGGATTGAAGCTCGGGGAGCTCCTGAAAAACGGCTATTTTTGGTTGTTTGCGGCGATGATGCTGGCGGCGGGCTCGGCGGAGCAGGCAGTCAGCCAATGGGCGTCGTCGTTTGCCGAGAGCGGACTCGGCGTGTCGAAGACGACGGGCGATCTCGTCGGACCGCTGTCGCTTTCGGTATTGATGGGAGTGGCGCGGGTATTGTACGCCCGATTCGGGGGCTCCGATAAACTTATGGGAGTACTTTTGTGCTGTGCGGCTCTGACAGTGGGCGCCTACCTCATGGCGGCGCTTTCGGGAAACGCCGTAGCGGCACTCGTCGGAGTAGCGCTGACGGGGTTCGGAACGGGTATAATGTGGCCGGGCACCTTTTCGCTTGCTTCGGGAGCGGTCAAAGGAGGCGGCACGGCGATGTTTGCGCTTCTGGCGTTTGCGGGAGACGCGGGCTGTATGCTCGGACCCACCTTAGTCGGCAGGGTGGCGGACGCAGCGGGCGGAGATCTCTCTTCGGGAATAGCCGCGGGCACGGTTTTCCCGGCAATGATGGCGGTGCTTGTCGTCATTTTGATGATTTTAAGGGGAAGGGAAAGAAGGAAAAACGACCTGACGAAAATCGGCTGATGTGTTTGTCCGGCGAAGAGTGCGCGTTGGTCGGGTTAATAACCGCCGGTCGGTATTGACAACGCGCGCGCTATAATATATAATAAGCGCATGACGGATAAGGCAGGCGGAAACGGCGTCCGACGCTCGGGAAGATACTTGTATTTGATTTTAGCGACACTCGTTGTCGTCATTTCCGTACTTACGGCGCTTTCCTTTGCAAACGTTGAGGACGGAGCCGTCTCTTCCGCGCCAAATTACGATTACGGTCTTTATACCTACGAAAGGAGCTCCCTCTGTCGGGGTGAGGAGCTCCGTTTTTACGAGTCCGGCGATGAGAGTTTCCGCTACTATCATGACGAAGAAGGCTATGTTCTGTTGCGCGATTTCACCGACGGCTCCGTCAATTATGCCCGTTCCGACGGCGGAGTGCCCGTCGATTCGGGGGTGTCGGTAGGGGCTTCTCCCGAGAATGTTGCGGCTGTCCCCAAAATGACGGCAGCCGACTTTTCTCCGGAGTATATCGAAGAAAACTCCGTTTGGACGTATGCGTCCGCCGGGAAGGCGCTTTCCGACGAAAACGTCGTCAGCAATATCATAATCTTTATTGAATTCAATGACGAAAGCGCTTCGTATATCGACGACAGGATAACCTTTTTTGATGACGAAGCCGAAAATTCCCTTTACGATTATTTTTGGAAGATGTCCGACGGCAATATTGCCATAAAGTCGTACTATCCGGAGACATCTTCCGGCGTCTATGTGTATAAGGATTCCGAAAACAGAAGCTATTACAATATCACCGACCAGAACGGAAGCACCCGCCGGACGCGCGAAGCGCAGCTTCTGACTGATGCGGTAGCCGCCGCAAAGGAAAAACTCACTCTTCCTTCGGACGTCGAGCTGGACGTTGACGGCGACGGGTATATCGACTCCGTCACCTTTTTGATTGCGGGAAGTTCTTCCGACGATTACGGCGCGCTGCTGTGGCCGCACAGCTGGAACCTTGACGACATAGACGGCAGCAGTTATTCCTCCGAAATCGGCGGAGTAAAGGTAGGCGATTATTCTTTTAACTTTTTGGACAGCATGACTTTGGGATTGCTTGCCCACGAAACGGCGCACGTTTTCGGCGCGCCCGATCTGTATCACTCGTCTTATGACTATGCCCCGGTGGGTGAGTGGTGCCTGATGCAAAGCCAGCACGACATTCCGCAATATATGCTGACATATGTCAGGGAAAAGTATATCGGCGGCTTGGCGGAAGGACGTATCGGAGATATTACCGCCTCGGGAAACTACGAGCTTAGTCCCGTCGACTCCGAAACGGGCAGGATAGCGTACAGGATTTATACGGAAAACCCCGACGAGTACTTCATGGTGGAGTACAGGCGGAAAACCGATTCCGGTTTCGAATCGGGGCTTCCGGGGAGCGGTCTCGTCGTCTACCGCGTCAGGGAGCCCGACGATTTCGAAAGCTCCCGCGGCAACATCGACGCCGAATATCACGGCACCGGAAGCAAGGCGGACGAAGTCTTTGTCTTCCGTCCCGAAATAAGCACGGGCGGCACGCGGTACACGCGTTCGGTACAGGATCTTAAAAAAGCCTGGCTTTCGCCGCAGAATGCCGATTTTAAGAGCGTCGGAAAGAGCTCTTCCACGGGAAAATACGACTCCTCGGCGCTGTACTACTCGGACGGAGAAAACTCGGGGCTGGTCATTACGGCGACGGCAATTTCGGAGGACACGATCTCTTTCACCGTAGACGTTCCGGGCGGCGACCTTCCCGATTCCTACTTTTTGAATAAATTTTCGTTGATTTCGGCATCGTTTGTCAACTCCACCGACTACTCCGGAGTGACGGTGATGGTCGAGTGCGGCGACATCGAGCCCGAATATGTCTCCGGAATTGGAATTGCGGCGGAACTGTACTCCGACGGAAAAAAGATAGAGGAAACAGCCATTTCCCACGAGGAATTTTCGGCGGCGTACTCGGAGGGACAGCGGCGCTTCGAAGCGGCTTTCGTCGTCAACGACAAAGGAAATTCCCTCGACGGGCTGTATCGAAAAGAGCTTTCAACCGCGACGGAACCGGATGAAGCAAGACTTGTCGTAAACGCCGGAGGACGGCATATACAGATAGCTTCCGCCTCAATAGACGACGTCGTCTCGTGGGCTACGGTAGTCAATACCGAAACGCAGTTGAAAGCCGGGATATTTGCCTCCGGGGACATGACTCTCGGCATGACCGTCGACGGAAAAATCGATGTTTCGGGCTCCCAAACTTCCGGAAAATGGGGCGCCGAAGGCTTTGAAAACGCAGTGACGGCGGCTGTCGGATACTCCCATGTCGTTGTTGTCGACGACCGGATGAAAGTGCATTCCTTCGGGACGAATTACTATAACGAATGCGAAGTTTCCGACTGGACGGACGTCGTTTCGGTAGCGGCGGGGTACCACGTTACATATGCCCGCCATGCCGACGGCAGCGTCTCCGCAACGGGGCTGAACGCCCGCTTGGTCGACGGCTGGACGGGGGTTGTGCAAATAGCCGCGGGGTTGAGACACGTCGTGGCTGTCACGGAAAGCGGCACTCTTTTATATGCGGGAAGCAACGCTTCCGGGCAGCTTGAAGGATTGGGAAGCGTCGGGGACGCCGTCATGGCAGCGGCGGGAGACGGCTTTACGGCGATATTGAAAAAGGACGGTTCCGTCGTTGTGACGGGCAACGTGACGTGGGGCGAAGAGACGGGTGACTGGACGAATGTCGTAAAAATAGCGGCGGGAAGCAGACATCTTTTGGCGCTTACCGACGACGGAAGAGTATTGGCGGCGGGCGACAACGGCTACGGACAGTGCGGGACGGCTCGACTCGGAGATATCGCGGATATCGCGGCGGGCGACAGCCACAGCGCATTTTTGAGGGTGGACGGCACCGTCCTCTATGCGGGCGTCGGTGCAGACGCCGTAAACGGTATAGGAAACCTCATCTATTCCGATTATCGGGTAGTCACGGGGATCGAGCTTGTTACGGACTCCGTTACGCTTGCGGCAGGCGATTCCGTGGCGATAGCGTTTGCGGTACTCCCCGCTAACGCCACTTATAAAAAACTGAGCATTACACTTTCGGACGACAGCGTCGCTTCCTTTTCGGAAGGGGACGGAGTGATAACCGTAACCGCTGTTGAGGCGGGCTGTGCCGCGTTGACGATACGCGCAGAGGGCGGAGACGTCTCGGTAACCGTTGAAATCGTCGTGACGCCGGCGGTAACGGGCATCACCTTCGGAACGGAGAGCATCAGGCTGTTCCCGGGCGACGAGTATACTCCCGTCGTCAGCTTTCTTCCGGAAGGGGCATGGTATGAAGGGGAAGTCGCCTTGGCGATAACCGATGAAAACAGCGTCGTCACCTTCGAAAACGGCGTGTTGCGGGCGATAGCGGCGGGAGAAGCGACTCTGACCGCCACCCTCGGAGGGTTCACTTGTGAACTTCGGATAGAAGTAGCCGATCCCGAAAAGATCTCTTCGCTGACTCTTGAAGGAAAAACGGGGGAAGCGGATCCGTTCGGCTACTATTACGGCGAAGCCTTCGACCCCACCCGCTACAATCTGAAAGTGACGACGGAGGGGGGCACAACGTCGAGCTATCCCCTCGAAACGGTCAATTACATTCTGAACGGTTTCAACCCGTTCGGGACAAGCGAAACGGACGTTAAGGCGGAGATCACGGCGGAGCTTTCGTACGGCGGAATCACCGCAAGCGTCTTATTTACCGTCGCCGACTATGTCGTGACGGCGGCTCCCACAGAGGAAACCGAAAGGCGCGTCGCTTCTTATATACAACTCCTGGGGGACGAACTGGGGGACGAACTTCCCGGCGATACGGAGAGGACTTACAGCTATTCAATCAGGTATGCCTCCGGAAAGTCGGAGACGCGTTATTTTGCATTAGTGGCGCTTCAGGGTTATGATAAGAACGTTTCGGGACCCCAAACATTGACATATACATACAATGAGTACACAAAGGGGGACGAAAAGCCCGGCTTTGAATTGGTGTTGAACGTATACGATTATGCCACAGGAATCGAATACAGACCCTCCGAAAGCGACTTCACGTTCGGGGAGGAACTTCCCGGAACCGATTTTGCGGAAGTGACGATGAAGTCCGGAGAAGTACGGAACACAGAGCTCGGGAGGCTTGAAGTGGAGGATGAAGAAAACGGCGGTATTGCGGAGGACTCGCCGTACTTCCGTTTCAATTCGTTGGTGGCGGGGGAGCACCGCGTAAAGGTCTCCTATATCGACCCTGCACTGGCGGCAAAAGGCATGACGGCGGAGATATCGACGGTCATAACGCTCAACGTCCTGGTCGATCCGCAATACAGTATCGAAGGCACATACTTTACCGACGGCAGCACCCGCCGCTACGTCTATCCCGTCGGCGGAAGCTATGACTTTGAAATTGTTTCCGTTCAGGACGGAAAGAGGTTTACGGCGGAGCTCGCGGGAGACGAAGATGAGATATTATCCTCTCCCGGCGGGCTGTTTTATCTTATCGGGTTTGACCCCTCCGAGAGCGGCAATGTCGATACCTGTTTCCGGATAGCTTATATTTCGCAAAACTATGACGGGAATGGAAAATGTCAAAAAACGGTTACATATTTGACGACGAACGTACCGGTGCGGCTGTACGGTTACTCTCCGGACGCCGGCATAAGCTTAAAACCCGTACGAAGCGAGTACGACTACGACGACACAATACAAGCCTATTTCAGCCTTGTCGACGGAGAAAAGGAAATTCTTTTCGACACATTCACCCCGGAGTATACCCCCGGCGTCGGCAATGTCACGCTGACGGCGGAATTTATGGGTAAAAGCTATTCCGCCATGGTGTACGTGCCCGATAAGTTTTCGCTAAAAGAAATTTCCGACATTACCGCCGAGTACGGCGACGAAATAGTTTTCGAAGTGTGGGCGGTCAGCACGATTACGGGGGAGGAGCGCCTGCTGAGTGCGGAGGAGTACTCCGTACAAGGAAGCCTCGACTCCACCGAGACGGGCAGAAGGACAATCACTATTTCTTATAACAACGCCGAAACCGATTTTGAGTTGAATGTAATCGACCCGATAGACTCTGTCGAAGTGCTTCGTCCCCCGAAAATCACGTATATAGCGGGCGACGTGTTCAACCCATCATCGGAATATGTGTTCATAAGGCGTTCGGGAGCGGAGGTCACGGTTTCTTACTCTGCTGCTTCCGCGTTCACCGTTTCGCCCGAGCCCGCCGAATACCCCTTCGGGGACTTTGCCGACATCACCTTCACCATTTCCTATGAAGACGCCGCGACGGGCAAAAAAATAGTGGTGTGGACGGGAACGGCACGGCTGATAAACCGCCCCGTAGCAATAACGGCAGAGCCTGTCGGAGACTATGTCTTCGTCGGTTACGAACCCGAGTTGACGGTAAAAGCGGTATTTTCGGACGGTACGGCAACGACGCTCGGGGAAGGGGACTATGAGGTGGAATTCGATTCCTCCGGCCCCGGGCAAGTCGCCGGCACCGTAAAATACACATACGACGTCGACGAAAAGCCGATAACCTGTGTCTTTACGATCAGAGTCATCCGCGAACCGGCAAGCATTTCCCTGACCCCCCCCGAAAAGAAATACTACGGTTACGGCGAGGCAATCGACTGGACGGGCGCAATCGCCGTCGTGCGCTATAAAGACGGTACGAGCGAGACGGTTCCCTCTTCGGAATTTAAGACTTTCTTCCGGATAAGCTACAACCCGCTTGTCGAAGGCACGACTACGGTCAAAGTGACTATCGGTACGGTGTCGGCGGGCTTCGACGTCACCTTCGCCGCCAAAGCCCTGGCAATAAACGCCGAGAACACCGATTTTGCCTCGATAGATATCGCCGCGGAACGGATAGTGATGTATGCTCCCGGCAAGGTCGATACGGCAAGGGCGGTCATTCATTCCGCCAATTCCTACCTCACCCCTCAATACGTAAGGCAGGACGGCACAATTGTCCGCGACTACACTCTTTCTGCCGTGACGGGGGACGAGTTAAGATACCTGAATGCCGACGGTATGATAGTTTTCAATTTCAAAATATTCGTAAGAGGAGATACCGACGGAGACGGTTCGGTTACCCAAAACGACATTTTCGGAATGGCGGACGCGCTGGTCGGAAAGGGCGAAGAGGGGCTTGACTTTGACTTCGACTCGGACGGTGTTTCCTCGCTTAAAGATCTTATAAATTATCAAAGGACAGCGGTTCCTTCGCCGTCACCTCTTCAAAACGCTGCGCGCGCATTCATTGCTCCGGCAGACGGCACTTTCGGGAGGAAGAGATATGTCTAAGCGCATTGCATCGATAATAGTCATAATGCTTTCCCTGGCGGTGTTTGTGCTTCTTCTGCAGGGCTGCGACCCCGATCCCGTCGAAGGGGTGAGGAGCATAGAATTAGAGGGCGGCGCGTTGAAGGAGGTCTACCGCGTCGACGAGGAGATAGACTACGATAACGCTTATCTGCTGGTGACCTACACCGGCGGGCGGGTGTCCCGCGTGAAGCTGACTCCCAACATGGTCTCCGGCTTTTCGACGGATGTACCCGTTCACAGCGCGACATTGACGATAAATTTCGCGGGGTATAAATTGGAGTGGATTTACAGGGTCATCGGCTCCTCCGAAGCCGCAAACTCGGTGCGGCTTAAAGCCGAGGTCTCCCGGGAACGCGTTTTGACGATATCTCTTTCGGGGACGGAGGATTTTCCGGTACTCGGAGTGATGTTCGAAGTGGTGATGTCGGGCGTGGCGGCGGAGCCTGACGTCGACGGAGGGGAGATTATAAAAGTAAGAGAGGGCGTCTATTACTCCGTCAACCACATTTCGGACGCCGCTTTCAGGATAGTGATCTGGTCTAAGGACGGTCGGACGAAGTTCGAAGCCGGGGAGCTGATTTCCTTCAAGCTGATAAAAACGGGGACGGAAAACGGCGTGCTGACCATTCAAAAAGCGGTGGTTTCCGACGGCGAAGGCGATTATACGGTGCCGCAGAGCACTTTGGAAATAAAATAGGAGGCAGCATGGACAAATTGATACCATTACCGGAACAAATGAAAATTCTTTCGCCGGCGCGTTATCTTTATACGGCTGAAGACGCCCGTCGTATCGCGGACGACACCCTTCCCGAGGAAGGTTACAGACTGCTTGCAGACGGTGACGGGCTGAAGATATACTGCTCCTCCGACAAGGGCTTCTTTTACGGGAAGATCACGGCGGAATGGCTTTCTATGGACGGCGAAATGCCGCATGTCGAAATTGTTGACCGCCCGGTGTTCCGGCACCGCGGCTTCATGATAGATACGGCGAGGCACTTTTTTCCCGTCGAGGTGCTACTGAAAAGGATAGATGTTGCGTCGAAGCTGAAACTGAACGTCTTCCATTGGCACCTCACCGACGACCAGGGCTGGCGGGCGGAAACGGAAGGATATCCGCGGCTTACCGAAATCGGTTCCTACCGCACGGGAACGCGCGGCGACGGGAAACCCGTAAAGGGCTTTTACACCAAAGAAGACATGAAAAAAGTGGTGGAGTTTGCCGCCGAAAGGTATATCTCCGTCATGCCGGAAGTAGATATTCCGGGGCATATGTCGGCGGCTGTCGCCTCCTATCCCGCGCTCGGCTGCGACGGGAAGGAAATAGCCGTCAAGGACTCTTTCGGCATCCACGAAAACGTGCTTTGCGCGGGGAAGGAGTCGAGCTATCGCTTTATCGACTGCGTCATCGACGAACTCACCGAAATTTTCCCGTATAAGTACTTTCATATCGGCGGTGACGAGGCGCTGCGGCTGAAGTGGCTGGATTGCGAGGACTGTCAGAACAAGATGGCTGAAGAGGGGCTCGCGGACGAGGATGAGCTTCAGGCGTACATGATGAACTACGCCGCAAAAAAGCTTGCGGAAAAGGGAAGAGTTGCCGTAGTCTGGAACGACGGCATGCGCGGCGACAACATCTCCGACGAGATAGTCATGCAGTATTGGAAGGATGACGCCGCTTCGAGGAAAGCCGCCGTCCGACGCATAAACGAGGGGCATAAGGCGATAATATCCCCCTTCTTTTCGTACTATTTCGACTACCCGTACGCGATGACGCCGCTGAAAAGGTGTTTCGGCTGCAATCCCGTTCTGAAAGGGATAAACGCTTCTTCCGTTGTCGGAGTGGAGGGGGAACTGTGGACGGAGTACGTAGATGACGAGGAGAAAATGGATTTAAGGCTCTACCCGAGGCTTGCGGTCGTAGCCGAGCGCGGCTGGGCTAAGTATCACACCGATTACCGCTCTTTCAGGGAAAGGCTTCCGGCAGCATATAATATGTTTGACAATTCGGGCGTAAAGTATGCTAAAATAAAAGAAGCCGATCCGAACCCGTTTAAACGGCTCGTCGATATGATAAAGTTCGGATCCGCCGTTCTGGACGCCACCATGATGCAGTCAATGGAGAGGCAGAAATTGAATAAAAAGCGCTTGAAGGAGAAATATCCGCACAAAAAATGAGCGAAACTCAATCGTACAGACTGATGATGCCGCAGGCTATCTGGGAACACTTCGACCCGTCGGAGCCGCTGGAAGCCGAGTGCCGGGATATCGCCGGAGGGAAACGCTTTGTGTTTACCGCGCTGAAAGCGTGGGACGGCAAAGTGCGCGTCCAGGCGGATGTCTATCTCCGTCCCGGGTACGACCTCGCTCCGAATATTCTGATTGTGCCCGAATACCACCGCCTTCCCGAAAAGGAGCTTATCGATGCGCTCCTGGAGACGGGATACAACGTCATCGTGCCCGATTACGCCAAGACGGCGGAAGGCACAATGACGAGTTTTCCCGATTCCTACGCCTACGGCGAATTTTCAAAGGCGGGCGACCACATCAAAAAGTGTATGCCTTCGGCGCTGGAGACTTCGCAATACCTCTATTCCGTCATCATCAAACGGACGATAAGGTTGATAAAAAGCCATGTTTCGGACGGCAAATTGGTGCTGATGGGGTTGGGTGACGCCGTGGAAGTGGCGATGCAGGTGGCAGGTTCCGGCGGCGGCGCAGACGCGCTGTGTTGCCTGAACGGCTCCGGCTACCGCGAATACATAAAGCATAACCGTTACAACGGCGAAGAACTCGAAATCACCGAGGAAAGGATGTGCTGGCTGACCGGGATAGCTTCCGTCGCATATGCAAAGTACATCCGTTGTCCCGCGTTCATTGCGGTGGGCTCAAACGCAAGGCTCAGTGATATCGACAGGCTGCAGAACTTAAAATCGCTTCTGGCGTCGGAGTCGGTGCATATCGTGATAAGTCCGAGGGCGGGCGACTTTCTGCTTCCCGAGGCGTTCGGAAGCCTGGTTATCTGGCTTAAAGCGGTAGAAAAGGACGCCGTTTCCGACCTGCCGGATATTCCGGAGCTCGATATAAGAGTCAACGAAGACGGCATTCCCTATTTCGACGTCGACTGCGACCCCGCCTCCATCATAAGACGTGTCAATATCTATTACGCCGTCAAGGAATATTCCCATGAGTTGCGGGATTGGAAGGACAGCAAGGGTATTTCCGTTTCGTATAACGAATACATCGCTCAGGCGGAGGATTACTCCGAAAACGACCCGCTGTTTGCTTTCGGCGAAGTGGAATACGAAAACGGCATGACGCTGTCGTCGGTGGTCGGTTATATGGAGCTTTCGGGACAGCCCGTGAAAGCGCATACCCGCGCCGACAAAGGGAATACTTCCACCGGAGTGATATTCGATCCGACAGGCGAAAACCACTTTGTGGAGGACTACTCCGGGACGGTGATGATGCGCTCGGGGATGCACACGGTGGAAATTCCCGGCGGGCTCGTAGGGCTGACGTCCGATTACGGGCGGCTGAAAACCTTCCGCTTCTGTCCTGAGGGCGCCTCTCCCGAAAGGATGCTGCAAATAGAGTTTTATTCCGACGGAGAGGCGGTTGCCGAAGTCGGGCTGACCTCCGTTGAAGGGGGGTTGAAGCGGTACTCCGCCACGAGAAAAATATCGGGAACACGCGATATGTTCGTTTCCGTGAGACTTTCGCTGAACGACTTCAAGGAAAATGTTTCGCTGAACGCGTTGCAGTCGTGGAACGGCGTCAAAATGCTGACAATCTACGGGAATAACCTGGTAATAGGTAACATATTGTTTATTTGATTATGGAAAAATCGAAAAAAATTTTGATTTTTGTTATAGCAATGGTATTGGTCGCGGGGATAATCGTCGGGGCGTACTTTTTGTCGGGCTGGCTGTTCACCACGATAGAGATAGACGGGCAGAGCATGTACCCCACCCTCCACGACAACGACGTCACCATTCTTTATAAGAGAGGCGACTACGAACACGGCGACATCGTCGTATTCAACACCCATAAGATAAGCGCGGACGGGCACGAACGCTATTTCGTAAAGCGGATAATCGCAATGGAAGGGGACAGAGTCAGAGTGGGGCTTAAACCCGGCTCCGACGACGTCTACGGCATTTACGTCAACGGCGAGTATCTCGAAGAAAGTTACCTTCCCGCCACCGTTCCGCACGCCTTGGAAGGGCAGAAGCCCGCCGAAGAAATCGTGGTGCCGGAAGGATGCTTCTATTATTGCGGCGACAACCGCATGAACTCCTCCGATTCCAGAACGGATACCGACTCCGAGCTCGTCCTGGGAAGAGTTGACGACATTCTCGGGAGAGTGGTGGCGCGCTATCCGAAGTCGGAAGGAGTACTGAAAATAGAGCTTGTGAAAAGACCGTAGCCGAATTTTCCCGCGTCAATCCCTTTTCTTTACCGCCGGAAAGCCGCAGACGGACGCAAAAAGCTTCCGGATCAAAAAAATTGCCGAATTTATTTGACATATCTTAAAAATTATAATATCATTATTGGGCACGCGAAGCGTATGCTCTCACTTTGCCCCGATGAGCGAAGCTTGCTGCGGAAACTCTAACGGAGGATTTACCATGAAATCATATATGGCAAAGCCCGGTGACGTCGAGAAGAAATGGTATGTCGTGGACGCCGACGGTATGGTGCTTGGCAGACTTGCGGCGCAAGTTGCCATGGTGCTTCGCGGTAAGAACAAACCCACTTATACCCCCAACGTCGATACCGGCGATTATGTTATAGTCATCAATGCCGACAAAGTCGTGTTGACCGGCAGAAAACTCGAACAAAAATACTACCGCTACCACACCGGATACGTGGGCGGGTTGAAGGAAGTCCGCTACGACAAACTTTTAAGGGAAAAACCCGCGTTCGTCGTCAAAAAGGCTGTCAAAGGCATGCTGCCGAAGAACTCTCTCGGCAGAAGCATGGCGAAAAAACTTTTCGTCTATCAGGGAGCGGAGCATAAACACGAGGCGCAAAAGCCCGAAGTGCTCAAACTTAAATAACGAGGTGCGGTATGGCAAAGAAAGTTGTTAAAAAGAAAGTGCAGTTCTGGGGAACCGGAAGACGTAAAAAAGCTATCGCCAGAGTGCGCATCATTCCCGGCGGCGAAGGCAGCATCGTCATCAACAAGAGAAGCATCGACGATTACTTCGGGCTCGAGACCCTGAAATACATCGTCCGTCAACCCCTTCAGCTGACCTCCACCCTCGATAAGTTCGACGTAGCGGTCAATGTCAAGGGCGGCGGACCGAGCGGACAGGCGGGCGCCATCCGTCACGGCATCGCGAGAGCGCTTGTAAAAGCCGACGAAACCCTTCGTCCCCAGCTTAAAGCGGCAGGCTTCATGACCCGTGACCCGAGGATGAAAGAGCGTAAAAAGTACGGTCTCCACAAGGCAAGAAAGGCGCCGCAATTCTCGAAGCGTTAATCGGTTATCGTTTATTCTAACATATGAAAGAGCCCGTTGGCGGGCTCTTTTTCATACGGTTTTTATTTGATTGGTTGTTTGTCCGATTGCTTTTCCGGAAAACTTCAAGCCGAATTCTCCGCCTGCGGCGGTGAAAATCCTTAAAAAAGAAGGAAACTTAAAAACAAAGCTTTTTTATCGCGTATTTGTATATTTTCATCATTTTTTCAAAGTTTTCGAGAGAGATCCGCTCGTCGGTCTGGTGGATGTTGGAGTGCTCCCCGGGGAAGACGGGCCCGAACGCCACCGCGACGGGGATCGCGCGCGCATAGGTCGCTCCGCCCACCGAAACGGGCTCCGCATTGTCGCCCGTGACCAAGGCGTACGCTTCGGAAAGCGCCTTTACCAGCGGGTGCTCCTTCGGAACGTACAGCGGACGGTGGCTGCCTCGCACTTCGACTTCGCCTCCGAAAAACTCTTTAAGCCGCTCAATGATGCTTTCCGTGGTGATTTTGGCGGGGTGACGGAAATCGACGGAGACAAAAAGGCTGTCGCCCACCGTTTCGAAGACTCCCGCATTCAGCGTCAGCGCTCCGTAGATCTCGTCGTCTGTTTTCAGCCCGAGCAGGGAGCCGTCGGTCGCTTCGAATGCGCGAAAGCGCTTCAAAGAGGGGAGACTTTCCGAAAGAAACGCTATCAGTTTGCAGGCGGCGTTGTCTCCTTCCCGCGGGGTCGAACCGTGTGCGGAGCGCCCGAAGGCTTCAAATCCCGCGTTCAGGGCGGAAATGCCATCCGGAAGGCGGGAATAGGAGAAGTCAGCTTCCGTCACGCATTCGGCGTGATCGGGAACTATATTTACCCTTGTCCCCGCCGAAAAGCTCTTCAACCCATCGGGGAGGGGAACTTTCAGCCTGAGGTGCGACACGGCTTTTTCGGCATAGATGACGGGAAAGTCGGCGTCCGGCGAAAATCCCCACTCCGGAAGCTCTTCCTTTTTCAGATACTCCTCTATGCACCTCCAGCCCGATTCCTCGTTGCAGCCGAATATCAGTCGGACGCGTTTTTTTGGTTCGAGCCCTTCGTCCAATAGCTCCCTTACGGCAAACATCGCCGCCATCATCGGCGCCTTGTCGTCCTCGGCGCCTCTCCCCCAAAGACAGCCTTCCGCGATGCGACCTTCGAAGGGCGGATACTTCCAACCGTCGGTTACGGGCACCACATCAAGGTGTCCGAGTATCCCAAACAAAGGTTTTTCGCTGTCTCCCACTTCGGCATAACCGTAGTAGCCTTCGCCGCAAAATGTGTTGAAACCTATTTTGGAGGCAATCTCCAGCGCGGTATCCAACGCCTCCCGGTTTTCTTTTCCGAAGGGGGCAAGCGTTGAGGGTGCGGACTCAACGGACGGAATACGGATAAGTTTTCTTGCGGCTTCCACCGCTTCTCGGAATCTGGACATTTTCACCTTCCCGTTGCTTATAACCATAGTATACACCCGTTTTGTAAAAAGTGCAAAAATTCTTTGCCCGCGGGGAGGCTTTTCGGAATCGGAGCGGAAAGCGCCGGTAACGGACGGCGTGTAAAAGACATCTTTTTTCCGAGGCGGCAAAATCGGGAAAAGACTTGTAAACGACGGCGAAAAGAGGTACAATAACTTTATCAAATCGCCTGCGGGCGCGGGAGAGAGGTAATGGCAAAGAAGACACCTTTGTATTCAAAGCACGTTGAGGCGGGCGGCGTCATGGTCGATTTCGGCGGTTATGAGCTGCCCGTTCGTTATTCCGACGGTATTCTGGCGGAGCACGCCGCCGTCAGGGAGCGCGCGGGACTTTTCGACGTCTCCCACATGGGCGAAATTTTAGTGGAAGGGCACGCCACCGCTTATCTTGAAAGGCTTTTGACAAACTCATTTTCTGACATGGCTCCCGGAAGGGTAAGATACTCGTTAATGCTGTACCCGGAGGGCGGAGTCGTCGACGACGTCCTCGTTTACAGACGGGCGGAGGAAAGTTATCTCGTGGTGGTCAACGCCGCCAACCGCGAAAAGGACTATGAGTGGATGAAGGCGCATGCGGAAGGGGTGACGCTGAAAGACATCTCCGACGAAACGGCGCTTCTGGCGCTCCAGGGAAGTGCGGCAAAGGAGATTTTATCGGGCGTAAAACTCCCCGAAAAGTATTATACATTTATCGAAAACGTCGATATTTTCGGCATGAACGCTACAATTTCAAGGACGGGATACACGGGAGAATACGGTGTCGAGATCTTCCTCGGAAACGAGGACGCCCCGGTGCTGTGGGACAGGCTCATTGAAAAAGGAGCGGAATACGGAATGAAGCCTGCGGGACTCGGCGCGCGCGACACGCTGCGGCTGGAAGCCGCCATGCCGCTGTACGGACACGAACTGAGAAGAGAGTATCTTGCCTCGGAAGCGGGCTTGGATTTTGCGATAAAGCTTGACAAAGCCGACTTCATCGGAAAAACCGCCCTTGAAAGCATCCCCGCACGCTACGAGCGTATCGGCGCCTTTGTCGACGGAAAGGGGATAGCGCGAGAAGGAACTCCCGTTTTCGACGAGGACGGGGAAGCGGGCTTGGTGACTTCCGGCACGATGTCCCCGACGCTCGGGAAAGCCGTCGCCATGCTCCGCGTCAGGAAGGAGAGAAAAGGAAAGCTCTTTTGCGAGGTGAGAGGCAGGAAATTGCCGCTTACCGAAACGCCGCTTCCGTTTTATAAGCGCGCCAAGCAGTAATCCGGCACGGGAGAAAGGGCGAAGCGCTTCGGAAAACATATATAGATCAAATCAACCCGAGAGGTGTTAAAAATGGCTAAATTATACTTGAAATCGCACGAATGGGCTGAAATTGACGGCAACATCGCCGCCGTAGGCATCAGCGAATACGCCGCGAAGGAACTCGGAGACGTCGTCTATGTCGAGCTTCCCGAGCTCGGAACCGAGGTCGAAGCGGGCGACGAGCTGTTAGAGCTTGAAAGCGTCAAAGCCGCCTCCCCCGTCTACTCCCCCGTCAGCGGCAAGGTGGTAGAGGTCAATCAGGCGCTCGAGGACGCCCCCGAAACTCTGTCCTCTGCAGCCGACGCCACATTCATTTGCAAAATAGAGCTTTCCGCTCCGCCCGAAGGGTTGATGAGCGAGGAAGAGTATAAGGCTTCCCTCGAATAATGGGCGTTTATTATCCGCATACGTCGGAAGACGAAGCCGAAATGCTTGCCCGGATCGGGGCGGCAGGCGTTGACGAGCTCTATTCGGACGTACCGCAGTCGCTTCGCGCGGGGGAACTGAACCTGCCCTCGGGAATGTCGGAAAGCGAAGCAGAGGAAAAACTCGAAGCGCTCGCTTCAAAAAACAGGCGTTATTCTTCCGTCATGCGCGGAGCGGGCGCCTACCGCCACTATATACCGAAGATAGTCGACGAAGTAGCGTCGAAATCCTCCTTTCTGACGGCGTATACCCCTTATCAGGCGGAGATGTCGCAAGGGGTGCTGCAATCGATTTTCGAATACCAGACCTATATAGCGAGGCTTACCGGAATGGAGGCGGCTAACGCCTCGATGTACTCGGGAGCCACCGCCGCCGCAGAAGCGGTAATGCAGTGCGTCAAGAGCGGAAAAACCGTTGCCGTGTCCCGCGATATCCGCCCGGACACCAAGAGAGTGCTGGAAACTTATCTTGAAAACAGAGATATAAAAATCAAGTATTGGGATACCGAAATCGGAACTTCGGCAGCCGAAAGTCTGAAAAGCGTATTTGACGCCGACGTCGCTGCGGTATATGTCGAGCAGCCGGCGTACTCGGGTGAAGTAGTCGACTTAAAAGCCGTTGCGGAGTTCGTGCATTCGGCGGGCGCCAAGCTGATCGCGGGCGGCAATCCGCTTGCGTATGCGCTGATACCTTCCCCGGGAGAGTGCGGAGCGGACGTCGCCGTCGGCGACGCGCAGCCGTTCGGGCAGCCGCTGTCGTTCGGCGGAGCCTATCTCGGGTACTATGCCGTCACCAAAAAGGACGTCAGGAAGATGCCGGGACGCATCGTCGGTCAGACGACGGACAGAAAGGGGAATATCGCGTACGTTCTCACCCTCCAGCCCCGCGAACAGCACATAAAGCGGGAGCGGGCGCTTTCGAACATCTGCTCCAACCAGGCGCTGTGTGCCCTTCGCGCCGCCGCATATCTCGCGGCGATGGGCGGAAGCGGACTTTACAAAGTAGCTTTAAATAGTTATCAGAACGCGCATTTTGCCGCAAAAGAGTTTGAAAAAGCCGGTTTAAAAATCAAAAATGGCGAGTTTTTCAACGAGTTCGTCACAATTTCCGACGGAAAGTCCGAAAAGATCGAAGCGGCGCTGAAAGCGGAAGGCATTCTTTCGGGACTTAAATTGAACGCCGACGAAATGTTGTGGTGCTTTACCGAACTCAACGGGCGGGCGGACATAGGACGTGCCGCGCTGATGATAAAGGAGATCGGAGGGGCAAAATGAAGACGTTATTCGAACTGAAAAGGGAACTTCCTTCGGAGTATATCTCTCCGTGCGACGTAGCCGCGACCGCGCTTCCGGCGGGGTTTAAGAGCACTCCGCCGGCGCTTCCGGAGCTTTCCGAAGTCACCGTCGAGCGCCACTATTCGCGCCTTGCCCGCGCTTCCTTCGGAGTCGACGACGGGGCATATCTTCTCGGTTCCTGCACGATGAAGTACAACCCGAAATTGAACGAGGCGGTGGCGGCGCTGAAAGGCTTTACCGACATTCACCCGTTGGCTCCCGAAGAGGATGCTGCGGGCGCGATGGAGCTCATGTTCAATCTCGAAGCGGCATTGAACGAGATAACCGGCATGGACGCCATGACATTCCAGCCCGCTGCGGGCGCTCACGGCGAGTACACCGGACTTAAAATCATCGACGCCTACCACAAATCCCGCGGCGAGAAACGCACCAAAGTGCTCGTCCCGGACTCGGCGCACGGCACCAATCCCGCCAGCGCCGCGATGTGCGGTTTCGAGGTCGTGAATATTCCTTCCGCAGGGCATGAAGTCGACCTCGACGCGCTGAGGGCGGCTGTCGGCGAAGATACGGCGGCGCTGATGCTGACCAACCCGACCACCTTGGGACTTTTTGAGAGAAATATCGAACAAATCCGCGATATCGTGCACGAAGCGGGCGGATTGTTGTACTATGACGGAGCCAACCTAAACGCCATAATGGGCGTGGTGCGCCCGGGGGACATGGGCTTCGACGTCGTTCACTTAAATCTGCACAAGACCTTCTCCACGCCGCATGGCGGAGGGGGTCCCGGAGCCGGTCCCGTCGGAGTCAAAGCCTTCCTGAAAGAGTTTTTGCCCTCTCCCGTCGTCGTAAGCACGGGGGACGGGTACGCTTTTGCGGAGCCCGCTCGCACGATAGGCAAAGTCAACGCCTTCTACGGCAATTTTTCGGTGCTCGTCAAGGCGTACGCATATATTCTGTCGCTCGGAAAGGAGGGAATACCCGCTTCCGCAAAGAGGGCGGTGCTGAACGCAAATTATCTGAAAAAGAGTCTGGAACCGGAGTATCCCGCCGAGGGGGACGGCTATTGCATGCACGAGTTCGTCGTCGGAGCGGAAAATCTCAAAAAGGAAAGGGGAGTCACCGCTTCGGATCTTGCAAAAGGGCTCATTGACGCGGGCATTCATCCGCCTACCGTCTACTTCCCGCTGACGGTGCACGAGGCGATGATGTTCGAGCCGACCGAGACGGAGAACAAGGATTCTCTGGACAGAGTGGCTTTCGTCATGAAGGAATTGTATCGGCGTGCGGAAAGGGAGCCGGAGTGCTTCAAGGAGTTCCCGTTGACGACTCCGATAAGCCGCCCCGACGAGCTGAAGGCGGCAAAGGAATTAAAACTGACCGCCGATATGTCGTAAAAGAGTAATTACGGACATTCCATAGAAAAAGCAACTTTTATTACGAAAAAAGAGCCTTACGGGCTCTTTTTTCCCCTTGATTTAAAGCGGGAAAGCCCGGATTCGCACACCTTTCCGATAAAATTCGAAAAGCATATTGAAACGTGAGAAAAAATGTGCCATAATGTAGGCGAGGGGCTAAGAGATGCCGAAGCGGAAATACACCGAAATCAAACTTTGGCATACCAAAGGAGGAGCTATGGAATATAAAATGCAACTTACCGACGCTCAGCGCGCCATTTTAGAAGGGAGCGAGGGTGAGGTAAAAGCCAAGGTGCTGGAAACGCTTGTGCGGTTCGGAGAGATCTTCGGCGCCGAAAAATTGGTGCCGGTGACGCACAAGGAAGGGCACCTGGTGACAAGTTTCGGCATAGGGCTGCTGAAACCGCTCTTCCGCACGATGGACGAACTTATCGGAGCGGGATTAAAAGCCGAAGGCGGCTTTACCGTCGACCCCCGTCCGATAGATTACGAAAACGTCCGGTGCAACCCGTTGTTCAAGCTGATTTTCAGCAAGATAATGTATTCCAAACAAGCCGATTACGAGCGCCAACTGAGCAAGGTGGGGCTTTCCGACGCCGACGCTTTCAGCTGCACCTGTTACTTGAAAGAGATGGGGAACCGACCCGGGAAAGGGGACGTTTTAAGCTGGGCGGAGTCTTCGGCAGTAGTGTTTGCAAACTCCGTTCTGGGCGCAAGATGCAACCGTAACTCCGGTATGCTGGATCTGTTCGGAAGCATCGTCGGGTACGTCCCGTACTTCGGGCTTTTGACCGACGAAGGGCGGAAAGCTACCTGGAAAGTCTACGTCAATACCTCCGTTAAGCCGGAAGCTCAGATTCTGGGCTCCGCAATCGGCATGAAGGTGATGGAGGAAGTGCCGTATGTCTACGGGTTGAATAAGTGGCTCGGAGAGGAATTGAACGACGAAAACGAAGCCTATCTTAAAAACTTCGGCGCGGCTACCGCCTCCAACGGCGCGGTAGGGCTTTACCACATCGACAAGCTGACCCCGGAAGCGCGTGAGTCGGGCGAAGCACTCATAACCCCCGACGCCAAAACCTACGTCATCGACGACGAGGAGCTTGAACGCGTTTATAAAAGCTATCCCGTCATGTGGAAGGAGGGCGCAAAGGCAAAGCTTGTATTTATCGGCTGCCCGCACCTTAGTTATAACGAGCTTACCCTGTGGGCGGAAAACATTGTCGAAGCCGTCGGAAGACAGGGGAGAAAAAAGGTCGCCGTCCGTACGGTATTGACCGCAAGCCCCGCCGTAGTCAAACGCTTCGAATCGGAAAACGCGGAGCTGAAAGAAAAACTTTACCTCACGGGGGCAAGGATAAGCTCTATCTGCCCGTTGATGTATACCAATAATCCGTTGACGAAGTTACAGGCGATTGCCACCAACTCCAATAAACTCAGAACCTATTCGGCGGCAAGGTACTATAAGGACGAGGAAATTCTGAAAATTCTTTCGGGGGAGGTGCAATAATGAAGACTTTTAAAGGCAGAGTAATAGCGGGAGGCAATTGGGAAGGCGAAGCCGTGGTCTCCCACGGCGGGTTCAATACCCTCGCCACTTTCCAAAAGAGCGCGATGGCAAACAAAAAAGAGGTCATCGCAGCCGACCAGAACAATAAGGATATCTTCGGCTTGAATATCACCGGGAAAGCGTTGTGCCTTCCGATAACGATAGGTTCGACGACGGGAGGACTGGTGATACAAACGGTCTCAAGCATGGGTATCAACCCGAAGTGCTTCCTGTTTTCGGAGCACATCGACTCCCTTGCGGCAAGCGGCATCGTATTGGCGCGCGTCTGGGAAAACTCCGACGTCATCGCCGTGGATATGCTGGGAGAAGAGTTTTTGAACACCGTCCGTACCGGCGACATAGTAAAAGTCGAAGAGGACGGAACAGTAACTATTCTGTAGCCATTGCTACAGAACAAGCTTAAATGTCGCACCCGACTTTTCGTGCGTTTTTCATTGTGCCGCGCCGGGTGCGGCAAAGCTTACCGCGGGGAGTCATTGAGTCGCTTCGTGCAATGCCTGTGCCCGATTCGTTTAAAAAAAGCGCCGCTTGCGGCGCTTTAATTATAAACCGAATGTATTGGTTTCGGCAAAAAGTTTTATATCCCGGTTCCGTTCCGTTCAGTTCAGGTAATACGCCGCGGCTTCGTCCGCTACTACCAGCACGTTCGGATGTGTCTGGAGAACGGAGGCGGGGCAGCTTTCGTCCACCGTGCCCTTTATCATCTTTTTAACGGCGTCGGCTTTTCCGGAACCGGAGGCGAGCAAAATTATGAACTTTGCGTTCATGATGTCCTTCAGTCCCAGCGTCACGGCGTGAGTGGGTACTTTATTGATGTCGTTATCGAAAAAGCGGGCATTGTCACGGCGGGTGCCCTCCTTCAATTCGACGACGTGGGTGTGGGAATCGAAGGGGGTGCCGGGCTCGTTAAAGCCGATGTGTCCGTTGGCGCCTATTCCTAAAATCTGAACGTCGATGGGGTGGGCGGCGGCAAAGGCGGTATAAGCGGCTGCACTCTTTTCGAGGTCTTCGGCGAGTCCGTCGGGGACGTGGGTGTTCGCTATGTCGATATCGATATGGTCGAAGAGGTTTCTGTTCATGAAGCTGCGGTAGCTTTCGGGATGGGTGACGGGGAGCCCGACATATTCGTCTAAGTTGATGCTCGTCATACGCTTGTAGCTGACCAAACCGCGTTTGTAATCTTCGATCATCAGCTTATAAAGCCCCACCGGGGTGGATCCTGTTGCAAGACCCAAAACGGCGTCGGGTTTTTCGGTAAGCACCTTTTTCATCGCCTCGTAGGCTTTTAAGCTCATTTCATCGTAGTCTTTTGCCTGAATAACTATCATTTTATCACCTCGGATAATTATATTATCGATATTTGAATTTTACCACTTTCCCGCCCCGCTGTAAACAGAAATCGCGTGTTTCATGAGCGGGAGTCGATGGCGGCTCGGATGGCGCCCGACAAGGACTTTTCGGGGTCGGATGAGTCGTATGCAAAGTGCCATATCATTACTCCTCCGATACCGGAATCGATGGCGTAACAGGTTTTGTCGTAAATCATCTGCCATCCGTTGAAGTAGCAGGGAAGCCGCCCCAGAAAGTTTCCTTCAAGCCCGTAACAATCTTCCTCAATTACATTTTGGAATTTGTCGGTTTTGTCGGAGATGTCCTTATATGCTCCCCAATAGTCGCCTTCCGTGACGGGGCGGGAGTAGAAGGGGAGTCCTAAGTGCAGCCTGTCCTTCGGAGTTCCCTTCGCGAGAGCGTTTGCCGTAACGGTATAGGCGGAGTAGAAAGTGGAGTGGCACCCCCTCGAATCGAACAGGTCGTAAGCCATCATCTCTATGCCGTTCAACATCTTCATCATCGGTTTGGAGTTTTTTCCGATCCCGGTATTCCACTCCGAAAGCGCAGCCGTCAGAAGCTTTTCCGAAGGAAGAGCGTCTTTTAAGTCGCCAAGAAAATTTCTGTATATCCGGAACGACTTTGACAGAGTGGGGTACTCGTAGTCAAAGGAGACGCCGTCGAGTCCGTAGTCGTCCAAAAGCTTCACGATATTCGAAATAAGGCGCTTTCCGCGCTCTCCCGACATGGCTTTGTTATGGCGTTCCTGGACGTCGGTAACGCCGTCGCCGGTCAGGTCTTTGTTGCCTAAAACGGTGACCACGACGGTGGCGTCGGGGTTCATTTTCCGAATGTTTTCAAGGGCGCCTCCGAAGATCTCCGCACCTATCTCGTCACCGCTATCAGAGGAGTCGGTAAGCCCGGGAACGCTGTTTTCCTCGGCATAGTCGTAAAAGCGGAGATTCCCGTCAATATCGAAATAAAGGCTTCCGATAAGATTAAATTGGGTAACCGTTTCTGCGTTTTTGCGATAAGCATCGACATCGAGTTTATAAGCGGAGTCCGCCGTTATATATGCCATGACCTCGAAATCCGGGGTGTGGGTCGAAGTTATCATATAGGCTTCGAGAGCCGTAAATTCAAAAGCACCGTCCGCCGCCGTCACCTTAATCGTGACGGAGCCCGCGCTGACGGCAGGGAAAGCGCAATATTTATAGGCGCCGACGTAATCCGAGGCGTAGATGAGCGCGCCGTTCGCGTACACCTCGAAGGAGGTTATCTTTTCTTCTTTTTCTTTTAAAACAAGGGTGTTGAAGGTGGTCTCAGCCGCAAACGAATAGGTAAATTCCTCGCCCGCGGAACCGGAGTCTTTGTCGAATTTCCCGCCCTCGGCGACGTTTTCGAAGAGGGAAGTGATGTTTCCGGGCGTGAGATTCATGCAACCGCAAGACAGCACGGCGGTCAACAAGCAGGCGATAAAGAGCGCTGCCGCAAGCAATGCTTTCCGTTTCATTTTTTCTCCCCGCGCGACAAACCTTTCCTCAACCGCATGTCGCGTCCGTTAAGTTTCAGCACCTTGGAATTTTCGGCGTCCATCAGTCTCGAAAAGATGCGGTCGGTGTAGCGGTTTCTGAGTTCTTTTTCACCGAGATTTGTCGTTATGATAGTGGGAAATTCGCGCTCGGTCAATAAATTATAGAGGTAATTTACGGTGACGTTATTTAAAAGCGTCTCCGAGCCCAGGTCGTCGATTACCAGCAATTCGGCTTCCAGAAGAGGGGCGAACAGTTCGCGTTTGGCGCTTAAGTCGGCAAGGTGATACCTTAAAAAGCGGTCGTTCAATTTGTTTGCGCCGAGAAACAGCGTCGTATGTCCCTGCCGCATAAGTTCGCCCGCGACGACGCCTGCCGCGAAGCTTTTTCCGACGCCGACGGGTCCCGACAGAAGATAGATCTTCCTGACTTCGGGGAAGGAGGCGACGTAGCGCAAAAGAAGTTTATATAACGAGGAAAGTTCGGGATTATCCGCCGCCTCTTCCCTTGCCGCCGCTTCCGGAATGCTCATGCCGTTCCCGGGAACGGAAGCGTCCTCGCGCACGATGCGGTAAACGAGCTCCTTCAGACACGCGCAATCGCCTTCCGAGGTGACTCCGGTGTCGTGGCAGACGGGGCAGAAATATTTCGGCACTATGTCGTCCGGAGTTTTTCCGAGCTCCTTCATGCGGAGCGCACGTCTTTCGGAAAGTTCTGAATATTTTTTATTAAGGTCACCCGTATCCTTATTTTGGGAGCCCAAACGGGCAATTTCAAAGACAAGCTTTTTGCACTCGGAATTGAGAGCGTAGTACTCGGCGTCCTTTAAAAGTTCTTCCGAATTTTTCCTTGCCGTTTCCTCGGCTTGCTCTTTTCTGTCGGAGATTATCTTGTATGCCAGAGCCTTTGCGTTCATAATTATATCTCCTCGTCGTCGGGGTTCAGTTCGTCCAAAGAGCGGAAAACTCCCGCAAGTTCTTCTTCGGAATACTCCTGTTTTACAAATTTTTCTTTGGACGTTTTGGAGCGGTCGGAAGTGAAAAACGCTTCGGCTGCCTCGGGCGAGGAGATCCCGTTTTCCTTAAATAAAAGCAACATCTTATTGATATAACTCATCGGGAAGGGGGTGCCGCGGGCGTGGCGGGCGACGGCGAGCACGGTGTCGAGGTCGAAGCCCCAGTTTTCGGTGAAGGTGCGGTAGAAGTCGCGGTCGCGGGAGGAAATCATCGGTTCGGCGCCGGACGCCTCTTTGATGGCGCGTATGTCGCGGTCGAAGGCAGCCTGCTGTTTTATGTAGGAGTCGATGCTCTTAGCGGTGACGACGCCGAGTTTATAGAGCTTTTCGACGTAGACGTTCATGTTTTCGGGGGTTTTGACGTTCCGCCTGAGGCAGAAGCGGGCGAGCTCCTTCAATGCCTCCGGCTCGAAGCCGTATTGCAGCCAGGGGCTGACATAAGTTTCTATGACGGCGTCCAGAGAAGGGTAGTAGGCGCCGAGGTTCTGGACTATTTCGGCGGCGAGAGAGAACAGTTCTTCCCGCTTTTTTTGGTACTCCGCCACCTCTTTCGCGGTGAAAGCGCCGGCGCCGCGGAGCTCCTCCATCAGTTTTCGGAGTTTGCGCATGCCGCCCTTGTTTTTGCAATATTTTGCCGCTTCCAGAACTGCGTCGGGGAGGAAGGAACATTCCTTTGTCCAATAGAGGTAGGTGTTCTTGTCCTCAAAGGAAGGTTCGGATTTCATGCCGAGCGCTCTGTACAGGGCGTGCATACCTTCCGAGCCCGATTCCAGTTCGCCTATTTTCGAATTGACCTGAGCTTCGGTAAGGACGCCTTCCTTTGCCCAGTTTGAGGCGACGGACAGCACGTAGGGGGTGGAGGTTTTTCCGCGTTCTATACAATAGCCCGCTATCAGCAGCATGGCATTGGGATCGATTTTATAGCGGCGGATGAGTTCGACATATCTTACGATGTCGCCGACGGGAAGCTCCCGACATCCGAAGACCCTCCGTAATTCGTCGACGAACTCGGAGTACTCCCTCGCGTTATAGCGGACTTCCTTTATGACGGGGGCTTTGACGGAGTTGTAAATGACGACGGGAGGCGCCGAAGCCGTCAGCGTCACCAAGCCCTGTTCGTCCCAATAGGCGAAGGCGTCCATGACGCGCTCCTCGGTGAGTCTTAGTCCCAGCGCGATTTTTTGAGTGTCTCCGCCGCCGCCTGCGGCAAGATAGAGACCGTACAGGTAAACTTTGACGTCGGTGCCGTCGGCGTCCGGAAGATATCTCGACAAAAACAGGTTGTCGAGTTCGGTATGCCCTTCCCTTACGTATTCGCCTCCGAGTTTGATTTCACTCATGTCCTCTCCGATTTTCGGCAAACGCAATTTTTTCGCCGATTAGGTATTGCAATATAATATTTTAAGTAGTATAATAAATCCGTACAACCCGCGGTATGCCGCGTTCGGATATATACACTATACCACAACCCGAGCGGCTATGCCACCGAAAATTCGATTTTTTGTTGCGGATTTTGTTTCGGCGGGGCGGGAGTGCTTAAAACCGGAGGAGAAAATGAAACTCAACAATCTGACGATCCTTGGCAACAACCTCGAAAAGGTCATCGATTTCGGCAACAAAGTCGCCGGAGCCGTCATCGTGGCGGATACCGACGTCGCTTTTGTGCGCGACGTGCTGGCGTTTGCGTTTTACGGCGCGGGCGCCGAGGACTTTAAAGGCATCGAAACCCGCCTCGCGTTTTCGGTGGAGGACGACGAATACCTTCTTTCCCGCGCAATAGAAGCGATGCCCGACGGCGCCGATAAGGAAACGGTGCTGTTGTCTTCGCCGGACGGCAAAGTCGTTTATGCCGACGACGCAGAGGGGGTGGACGCTTTTGTCTCGGAAAAAGTCGGTTTGGATGCGGGCGGCTTTATGAAGCTTGCCGTCATGGACAGGGCGATGACCCTTCCGCTTGTCGGCGACACCGTTACGCGTGAAAGTTTCGTCGCCGAGATGATGTCGGATTTTGCGACATCCGAAAAGGTGATGACGAAATACTCCGCAATGAAAAAGCAGGAAAGCGATCTTATGGGCGAGATCGAGGCGGTAGAGCCGGTGACGCGGGACGAGCTCCGTCAGCAGCAGATGGTCGCCGAGTCCGACAGGATCGCATTGGACGAGGTGCGTTCGCGGCTGGACGAAGTGGGGTTGGAGCTTCAATTCGCCGAAAAATACCGCGAGGAACTCAACGACTATAACGAGGCTGTCGAAAAAGTCGACAGGCTTGCGGCGCAAAACGACGAAATGGCGGAGCTTGCCTCCAGGGCAGCGAATTCGGAAGCGGCTTCGGAACTTGCGAAAGTGTTCACCGTCTACGACGAATCGCAGCGTGCTCTTTTGGAGGAAGAAAAGGCGATAGCCGACGAGGAAGCCGCTCTCGAAGCTCTTTCCGAGCGCGTCAAAGCGGGCGAAACTTCGCTGAACGCGGTCAGCAAGGACTATATGGCGGCGGCAATCCGCTTGGAAGAGCTGGAAAAGGCGATCTTCGACGAATTGAAGACGCTTTCCGAGGATCCGAAGAGCTTCAAAATGGGTAAACTCGTCGATTCCTACTATGCCGATTACGAACCGCGCAGGCAGGAGCTTACCAAGGAATCCGAAAGTCTTGCCAAGGAATTGACGGCGCTTGACGAGCGTGCCAAGGAGATCCGCGCCAGGCTCAACGATATCCGCGTCTCCGCCGAATACAAACGCGCCGTGCAGAACGGAGCCGTTTACGAGGAATCTCTTGCAAGGCTTGTCGTCGAAAACGACGACTCCCAAAAGCGCACGGAAGAACTCGAAAAACAACTTGCGGAGCTGAAAGAAAAGAAAAAGTCGGTTTCGGGCGACCTTAAAGAACTCAATAAGAAGCTCGAAACTCTTAAAAAAGAAATTTGCGGCGGGTACGCCACCGTCGAAGACGCCGTCAACGCGCAAGTTTACTATAAACAGAAGATATACTATAAACATCTTTTTGTTTCCGACAACGAGGTCGAGCTGAGTGCAATCGAAGAGAAGATAAAGGGTGTGCAATATGCTTCCGACACCTACTCCGCGCGGCTTGACAAAATGCGCTCCGACCGCGACGAGGTAAAAGCGCACAAAGCCAAACTCGAAGAAAAGCTTGCGCTTCTGAAGGAGAAATTGACGGAGTACCTCAGCTACAACCGTCTCCGTGAAATAGCTTCCGAAGTCGAGTACGGCAGCCATTGTCCAGTCTGCGACAACTTCGTTACCTATAAAAAGGAACTTCCGACGCGCGACACTAAGGCGTTGGACGACCGCATCAAAGCCGTCGAAAACGAAATCAAGAAGGACGCCAACGCCATTTCCGAAGCCGAATCCAATATAGGGCAGCTGGCGGCGGCAAGTAAAGTAAGCGCCGAGTACCTTGAAAACCTTATGGCGGTCGCTAAGTCCAAGCAGCAAGCCATAGACGGCGTGCTGAAAGACTACTCCGTCGACTCGATAGCCGCGCTGTTTGCGCTTGTGGAAAAGGCGGTCAAAGACGGTAACGCCCTTACCAAAAAGGTCGACGGTTACCGCGAACTGACCGGCGAGGTCAGACGTCTCGGCGAAGAGGAAGCCCTTCTCGACGGCGAAATCGACAGGATCAACAACGAACTGCTGCCCGCCGAATGGCAGGTGCGCGACGGCATATCCAAGGAGATTGCCGAGATAGAAAAGCTGTATGTCGCCTGCTCCGTGCACTTCAACGGCGAGAACGCGGGAGATCTTCTGGAGAAGCTGGGAATCATCGAAGAGGAGTACGAAAAGCTGGAAGACGAACTCGATGCCAACCGCACTCACGCCGCAATGGTAGCGGACACGCTTTCCGACGTCAACTCCGAATTGTTTGCGATAGTAAACCGCACCGTACCGGTCACCGTAGACGGCAAGGAACTCGAATTCAAAGAGGCTGTCGCAAAGGCGGAAGCCGATTATCTGAAAGCTTTGATAGATGAACGCGACGCCGCAAAAGAGGCGAAAGAGAATGCCAAAGTCTTCATTCAGGCTACCCGAAACGTCGTTGACGAAGCCAGGAAGGCGGAACTCGAAGGCGAGAGGAAGCTTATCGGAATGCGCGCCCGCTTCGAAGGTGCGAAAAAGACCCACAGCGACCTCTACGGCGAATACATTCCGCGTTTCGAGGAAATCGGGCTGTACACCCCGGCGGACATCGACAGGCTGGTGATGAGCGACGAAGAACTCGCCGCCGCACGTGATACGCTGTTCAAGTATGACGAGGAACTCGTCGGCGCCAAGGAAGCGGTCAACGTCTACAAACAAGGTATTGACGAGCACGTCGGTTACTACGAAAATTACGATGCCAACCTTGTCCGCCGCGACGCGTTGAAGAAGGAAGAAGAGGCTGCTATCATGAAACTCGGAGCCTCCATATCGCTCCGCGCCGACATGGAAGCGCGCTACAACGAGCTTGTCGGACTGAACAGGAAGCTTGCCTATCTCCAGGCACGCATAAAGGGCATAGACGACCTCTCCGCCGCGATAAAAGAGGGCGCGATTCTCGCTTCCGACCTTGCGGAGCTCATTGCCGCACGTCTCGACGAGACCGTCAGATATATCTCCCAGAACCGCTACGCCACGATGAGAGGGGATGAGGGAGAAATAAAGCTCGCTTTGACCGGCAAAGGCAAGATCCGTTACGACAAACCTACCAAGGAAGAGTCAATGCTGTTGCCGCTCGCCGCTTCGGCAGCCTTCTTCGAAGTGATGAGCGCGCTGCTTGCGGGCGACGTCGTCCCGATGATCAATATCGCCACCGAGGAAAGCGACAAACAATCGCTCGTGCCGCTGGTGGAGTACGCCAAAGAACACGACATCGTTGTCTTCCCTGACGACGACGCCATCTTCTTCAGGGCGATCTCCAGGATCAGCATCTGATTTCCCACCTGCAAAACGGGGCTTAAAACTCCCGACCCATAACCCTTCTACACGATAAAATTTTAAAACAGTCCGCTTCGGCGGACTTTTTTAATTATTCGGACTCAATCATGTAAAGTATTCCTGTCAAACAGCGGGCAGGAGAAGAGCTCCTCAAAACTCATGTCGAAGAGGTTTACTTAAACTCGCCCGTCTCATCCGCGCAGCGGCTACCTCGTGAACGCATATGCCAACGAGTTTTAAAGGCATAGCCTTGTAAATTTTTTCTTATCCGCGCAGCGGCTACCTTGTGATATGATACTAAAAATAAACAGGCAACAGCTTGCTTACTATATCATTTATTAATCCGCGAAAGCGGTTACCTTATAGCAATCTGCTGCAATGGACATATAAAATGACAACAAGATTATTTTATATTTCTAATCCATGCAGTGACAACCTTGAGAACCGATATCTTAATAAGTTAAAAGCAAAGGTTTACTTACTTTCTTCCCTCTTATCCGCGCAGCGGCTACCTTGCGATATGACACTAAAAATATACAAGCAACGGCTTGCTTATCATATCGGTTTCTAATCCGCGAAAGCGGTTACCTTGTGAGATGTTATCGCCATGAGAACGCGGAAGCGAAATAACGGTATGCGTATCCTAATATTAATATCCCTATCCCGCGTAGCGGCAACCTTGTGGGCGGTTGGGTGGGTCTAGTCTAGTCGGAGCGAAGCAACCACCTTGTGAAGTAGAACCGCAACGATATTAACGACTCTACTATAATTATAACGAAAATATAAAACTGCCTTGCTTATTACGACTCCGCTGTATCTTACCGAAAAAGCCGTAAAACCGCCATGATACCCACCACTCCGGCTTACTACACAAACAACGCCGTAAAACCGCCACGCTACTCACGACTCCGCCACGATTCGAGCGAGCGCGAGCGCGCACTTTTGCGGCAGCAAAAGTGCGTAGCCCAAGTGTTTGCCCCAAGGGCAAACACCCTTCGAGCCGACGGAGCGAGAGCTTATCGAGTATCCGTATCCGTCCCCTATAATTATATCATAATGGGGGATAAATTGCAATAGTTTTTGTTAAATTTTTGAAATTAATTTTGAGATTTATATTTATTTTTTTACTGAATTTTTAATAATTTACGATTGTTTGATTCTTTAATGTTTGTGTATATACTCTTTTTAATGTAGGCAGCATTAATACGCTGCGTACTGTATTTTTTTGTTTATAGAACCTGAATTTTATCACAATAATACCGCTTCGAAGAAATTTCTATCGCCTTAAAAATTATCTTTTGTGGCGGAGTATAGAAATATCGTTCGCGGCATACGTCGTATGCCGCTCTCTCATTTCGTCACTCC
>CALVTP010000021.1 GCA_944362765.1 uncultured Clostridia bacterium
TTTGCTCCGCGGCGGGATTTAACGGTTTTCCGGGCTATGGTTTTTTGTTATGCTTATCGTTCAGCGTCGCCGTGCGGACGATCCTCCTTTTTTTGACCCAGCGGGATAGATAGTGCAGGTTGCTGTCGAAGTCGTCGCCTATACTTTTCATTTTTTCATACATATATGTTTTCAGGCGTTCTTTTTGTTCGTTGAAATCGGGGTCGTTAGCCAGGTTGACGGTCTGATAGGGGTCGGAGAGGTTGTCGAAGAGATACTCCGATTTGTCGACGCGGTAGACGGCGTATGTGAAGCGCTTGTCGCGGACGGCGCGCCATTCTTTGCCCGAGCCGAACATGGCGGTAGGTCCGGTGCCCATCATCAGGGAAGGCTCCGGATTGTCGGCGTTCGAGGTGAGGCATTCCGACAAGTCTTCGCCCTCGACGTCCTCAGGGTAATTTAAACCCATCAAAGAAAGCAATGTCGGCATAATGTCGACGGTGTTGAAGCAAAAATCTTTGCGCCCTGCGGGGATATGCCCAGCCCACTCTATCAGAAAGGGGACTCGGACGGCTTCGTCGTAGAAGATGTTTTTGGCGCGTCTTCCGTGCGCGCCGAACATTTCGCCGTGGTCTGAGGTGAACACGAAGACGGTATCTTTTTCGATGCCCAGCTCCTTTACGACATCGCGGAGCCTGCCGAGGTTGTAGTCGAGATTTGCCACCATTGCGTAATATACGCGCATCCACTCCGTCAATTTGCCGCGTTCGGAAGGGAAAAATTTCGCCCACATGTCGGCGTGGCGGTCGTTACGCCCGGAGTAGTTCGGCGGCAGCGAAAAAGGCTTGTCCTTAAATCGGGCGAGGTACTCTTCGGGGACGTTACCCGGAGTCCACGGGTCATGCGGAGTGCCGAGCGACAAAAACAGCGCGAACGGCTTGTCTCCCGCAGCCACCTCCTTCAAGCGTTTTATCGCCAGATCGGTCATGAAATCGGGTTCGTATCCTTCGGCGTAAAGCTTTTCCGGAGTGTCCAGGTGGTAGTACGCCTTCGGCGCGTAATATTCGTGATGGAAGTTGTACGCCGCAAAATAGCCGTCGAAACCCAGCCTGTTTTCGCCGGGCGGCACGAAGGAGTTTTCGGGGTCGTAGTGGCGTCCGAGCTTAGCCGCGTACAAATGCCATTTGCCGATATAGGACGATTCGTAGCCGTTTTCGTTCAAAACGTGCGCGAAGCATTTGTGGTGAGGATTCATGCGGATTTCGTTGATGACCATTCCGGTAGAGGTGGTGTACTTCCCGGTCAGCAGCGAGGCGCGATAAGGAGAACAAACGGGATGCCCCGAAACGGCGTTTACGATGTCGGCGCTCTCCCGCGCCATCCGGTCGATGTTCGGCGTTTCGGCAAGCAAGTCGCCGTTGTATCCTACCGACGCCCATCGCAATTGATCCGCAAAAACGTAAATAAGATTAGGATGAGACATGCTTTTCTCCTTTTCTTCGCTTAGTTTTCGTTATCGCCGGAAGGCGTCTCCGAAGGAGATTGCGTCGCCGCCGGTTTTTCTTCGTTTAAGTCGTACGTCAAGCGCAGCGCGCCGAGCTTTTCACGCATTTCGGCATCCTTTTTCTTGTTCAAGGGATACCAAATCATCAATATTAACATCAGCACAAACATGATGAGCGGGACGACGGTGGCAAGGAGATATATGCCGTTAATCGTTGCTTCCGACTGCCCGGCGTAGCCTTTGGAAGCGACATACCCCACAACTCCGAGAAGCGCCGGGACGATTGCGGCTATTGCCTGACCTATCTTACGCATAAACGTGAACGCCGCGTAGCCGGTGGCTTCCTCGCGTCTTCCCGTCATCAGTTCCTGGTAGTCTATTACGTCCATTGCCAAAGCCCAGATTTCCAACGTAAAAAATCCGATGCCGGCGCCTTGCACGAAGCACAGAGCAATGAATATCCACGGGTTCGGCACCTGCCAAACAGTCATTATCAGGGTGGCTGCGACCGACGCGATGAGACCGTAAACGCACATCTCTTTTTTGCCGACTTTTTTGATGATCCGCTCGGTGAAAGGGATGGTTATCACCATCGGGGCGTAGGTGGCTATCGTGACGAAGGTCATCATGCCTTCCTTGCGGTAGAAGACATTGAAAAGGTAGACGTCTATCGAGGTGATATACATTGACGACGCGATAAGAAGCATGCCCGCAAGGCTCATTATCACAAAAGGTTTGTTACGCACGAGCGATTTTAAGGTGACGGACAATTTGGTATTCTGAACGGCGTTCGGGTATTCGTAGCGTTCTTTGGTGGTAAAAAACGCCGTAACATAACAGATTATCATTATTACGGCGATGACAGCCATGCATATTACCAACTTTTTTCCGTCCAGCGCGCTGACTTTCTCTCCGTTTGCGGTGGTGACGGTGGAGTATACCAACAGCGGAAAGAGCATTCCCGCGGGGATGCCGCCTATGCCGCCGCCGATCGAGCGCGAAACGGAAAGCCTGCTGCGTTCTCCGACGTCGCGCGTCATAACGGTGGCAAGCGAACCGTACGGCACCAAGACAACGGTGTAGATCATGCCGTAAGCTATATATGTAAACAGTGCGAAAGCGATGCAGCCGGCGAGCGACATGTTCCGTATCGGCAAAAACATCAAAACCGCCGAAAACGCCAAAGGTATGCCGCCGAACAACAGATAGTGACGGAATTTGCCCCATTTCGTAGGTTTGGCGCGTTGGGCAAGCCAGCCCATGATGGGGTCGTTCACTGCGTCCCAGATCCTTGCTATAATCATGATGGCGGTGACGGCGGAAAGCCATATCGCCGAAGTTTTTTCGTCGAAACCGGCGCCCAGAACGTCGGAATAGAAAAGCGTCAAGTAGGAACCGACGGCTGCGAAAGCGATATTGTTCCCCAGATCGGCGATACCGTAGCCGAAATAATTTCGGAAAGTCAACTTCTTTTCCATAACCACCTCGTAAAAACATCGGAAGAAACTACATCTTTATAATAATTCCGAAAGCCGCCGAAGTCAATACCGCTTTCATTCCCGGCAGGCAGAATCCGTGAAAATTCAACTCATCGGCTCTTTTCCGGAGGAGGAAAAATTCCCGAAAGGGGACGGCGAACATTTTGACGCCCGCGGGAATAGTATAGTTCCGGACAGAAAAATTTCGGAGGTGGCAGTGAAAGAGGAAAAATTGTTTACAAAACGCTTAGGGGAGCCCGTCGACGGAGACGAGGTCTCGTTGAGCGATGCCGAAGGCAACATTTTATTAAGAGACGTAGTATTGTTCGACAAGCTCGCCAATTTCAACCGCGAGCGTATTCCGGAGCGCATAGTGCACGCAAAAGGCTGGGGTGCGCACGGCGAGTTCGTGCCGACGAAGGATATGTCGAAGTATACTTTGGCGGGGCTTTTTACGAAGGTCGGGAAAAAGTTTAAGGTGTTGGTACGCTTTTCTACGGTGGCGGGCGGCAGGGAGTCGGCGGACACGGTGCGCGACCCGCGCGGCTTTGCCGTCAGGTTCTATACCGACGACGGTATTCACGACATCGTCATGAACAATACGCCGGTATTCTTTATCCGCGATCCGATGAAGTTTCCCGACTTCATCCACTCCCAGAAGAAAAACCCCGTCACCAACCTCGCCGACCCCAATGCGCAATGGGACTTTTTTACGCTGACTCCCGAATCGTTAAATCAGGTGACGGTGCTCTTTTCCGATCAGGGAATTCCGTATGGGTTCAGGTATATGGACGGCTTCGGGACGGATACTTTTTCGTGGTACAATGCGCGCGGTGAATACGTCTATGTCAAGTACCACTTCATTTCGGAGCAGGGGCTGAAAAATATTCCCGCCGACGAAGCCGAGCGCATAGCCGGCGAAAACCCCGATTTCGCGGGAGAGGATCTCAGAAACGCCATCGATCGCGGCGAATTCCCGTCGTGGCGCGTCAAGGTGCAGATAATGACTCCGGAGGAGGCGAAAAAGTACCGTTTCGACCCCTTCGACACTACAAAAACGTGGTACGAAGAGGACTTCCCGACCATAGAGATCGGGCGGATGACTTTGAATAAAAACCCCGAAAACTACTTCAACGAAGTGGAACAGGCGGCGTTTTGTCCCGGGAACATGGTACCGGGGACTTCGGCAAGTCCCGACAAGATGCTGCAAGGGAGAATGGTGGCTTATACCGATACCCAGCGCTACCGCATAGGAGTAAACTTCAACAGGATGCCCGTCAACTCCCCGGGGACGGAGGTGTTCAATTATCAGCGCGACGGTGCCTTGGCGCTGAACCCGACCGGAAAGATAAATTATTATCCGAACTCCTACGACGACGTCGTGTTCTCCAAACGGGTGAAGAACGTTCCTCCCGGAGTCACCGCGCCCGTAAAACGCGAAGCGCCGCCGATAAAGGACGTCGATTTCGTACAGCCCCGCGACAGGTTCCTGGCGTTTGACGATGGGGAAAGAGGGCGCCTGATGGACAATATAGCCGCCTCTTTGGGGCAGGCGGCGAAAAAGATACGTTACCGCGCCGCGGCGCTCTTTTATAAGATCGCTCCCGCTTACGGCGAAGGGGTGTCGGAACGATTGAAATTGAATTTAAGAGAGGTGAGAAGACTGTCGCGGCTCACCCAAAAGGAGCTTGAATACGCGACGAAATAGCGGGTGCCCGGGAACGGTTATTTTAACCTGATTTTCGGGTAGAGGAGCGCAAAGCCCAAAGTCAAGGCGTTCGAAGCCATAGCGGTAATCGCAAGAGGCATGAAATTTTCGGGAATGTAGCCGGCACCGGCGCTGCCGAAAAAGACTGCCGCCGTCACCGCAAAGGCGATGTCGTAAAGGGCGGTCAGAGCAGCCGCCGCAAAAAACAATATAAAAATCGGATCACGGAAGAGACGTTTAAAGCGGGCAGCGCGTGTTTCGTGCTGCCCCTTTTCGGAGGAGGCTGTCGCGGGAGCGGAGCGCTCCGCCGCGCGAACGGCGGGAGAGGCGTTTACCGCTTTAACGGCTTTAGTTTTCGTCTTATTTTTCTTCGACATACCAAAAACTTTCCTTATCCCTGATTTGACTTTCGGTTGCTTCGCCTCTGTACCTGACGGGCTGCCCGTCTATAAGCCCGACGGCGGTATCGGCGCCGGCGTCCACCAGATAGAGGTTTTCGTCGGCGCTGCCGACACTCCCGAGAGTGACGTTGCCTTTTTGTGTTGAGATTGCTCCGATTATGCCGCCGCCGGATAGGTTTATGCCTCCCGGGACGTTTATCACGGTCAAAGAAAAGGAGGAGTAGAGTGAGGAACTTCCGCCATTTCCTTGCGGAGAGACGACGCCCGCAATACCTCCGAGCGAAAAACAGTGCTTGACTGGAAGCGAAGCTTCCACCACCGCCTTAATGGTGCAGTCCGAAATACAATTCGTTATCATTGTATTGCGGCTTTCGGCGGTGTCTGTTCCGACAATGCCGCCTATCGTGGGAATGGCGCCTTGGGTCGTCGAGCTTAAATTGCCGCCGTTATAGCACTTCGAAACGACGCCGTAGTTGGAAGCCGCGATGCCGCCGACGGTCGCCTGTCCGCGCTCGACTTCATCGTCGCCCGATGGTTGGTCGTGCTCGGAGGAGGAGTCTGCCGTCAGAGCGCCGTAGTTATAGGAATTTTCGATGTTGCCGCGGTTTACGACGGCAATGCCCGCGGCGTTCGGATTCCACTTGAAGACGGAGGAAGCTGTGGTAAGCGTTGCGCGGTTGACGGAATCCGCCACCAACCCGCCCGATAAGTTTTCTCCGACCAGCCCCGCTATATCCAAGGTAGTGGTTGAAAAGAAGGAATCCGCTCCCGAGACGAGCCCTTTAAGCCGCCCCGAATTCAAGCCGACAACGCCCGCAAGGAAAGAATCCGCTTCACTTCTCTCCCCGTCGAACGTGGAATCGCCCGTCACTTTGAAACTTGCCGTAACCGACGAAACGGTACCCCGGTTTTCACCGACAAGTAACCCAAAATAGATTTTTTCATCTTCGTTGATTTCATGAACCTCGCCCGAAAAGCTAAACGATACATCGATAATCGAGCCGGTGTTCAGCTTGGTGAAAAGCCCCGAGGTTTCTGTGTAGGAAAAGGCGTCCTGACCGAAGTCGAGCTTTAAAGAGGAAATGTTTCCCGCCGTTTCGTCAAACAATGCGCCACGGAAATTTCCGTCGTCGTCGCTAAGCCCGGTGACGGAAATCGTGTGTCCGTTACCGTTTAAGTCGGAGGTTAAAGTCACCCCGGAAAGGTCGGCTTTATCTATGGTGAAGTCCTGTTCCAAAATTATTGTGCGCTTCTTGCCCGCGTACTCGGCACGGAAGCCGTCGTATCGGACGGTGAGGTTTGTGACTGAGGCTCCTGCCAGAAAATCGCCGTAGTATCCCCCGGTGAGAGTGACGGTGTGACCGTTGCCGTTTAAAACGCCGGTATAGTTCAGCGCGGGATCTTCCTTTAATTCCAGCGTAATGTCGTCGGTCAGTTCGATGTGCCTGTCGGAATCCAAGGCTGCGTCGAGCAGCATCGTTGCGCTTCCCGCTCTTACGGGGGCGAGGACGGAGCCGTCTCCGAAAACGGTGACCGACAGGGCGGTCAGTGCCGCCGCGACTATCAAAAACAGCGCCGAGAAGGCGATGACTATATTCAGAATTTTCCGCCTGTCGCCGGTGACGGCACGGCTTTTAGGGGCGATGACGGAGCCGCTTTTATCGGTTTTCAGGCGTTTGCCGTGGCTCAATTCGTAGGCTTTTTCGAGCTTGCCGCCTGCGGCTAATGCGGTTTCTTCGCCCGTGATGACGCGCATTTCTTCGGCAGAGACTTCCTTTCCGCCGGCATAGAGCCTCAATGCCCGACCCGCCGCTTTTTTGAAAAGGGCGTAGTCTTCGGGGTATTCCGGGAGCGGGAGGGGCTCTGCGGGGCGCGGGGCGAAGGCGGCGAGAATTCTGCGGCTTGAGCGGAGCACGAGAAGGCTTTCAAGCGGGAATCTTCCGAATCTTGCTCCGTACAAAGAGGGCGCTTTTTCCAAAATCGCGTAAAAGCCCGTGACGTCGTCGGAGAGAATGGCTGAATGCAATTTATCGATTAAAGCTTTGTTGATTTTGCCGGAAGCGCTCATTTTTTCTTGGTTTTCACTTTTCTTTCGAGCGCCCACTTATCGAGGATCTCGTAGATGTACTCGGTGTTGACGTCGCCGTTTTCGACAGCGAGGCGCAAAAATTTATTGGTTTCGCGGTACTCCGCCAAAAGTTCTTCGACGGACTTTCTTTCGGCGGCGAGCTCCCGCATCAGTCGCCCTTCCGACTCCAAAATTTCTTTCAGGCGCGAATTACCGTCGTTTATGGCGCCCGCGACGGACTTATCGACGAAATCGCCTATCTTTTCGACGTTTTCGGTGTACCGCCCGAGACTGTCGGAGAGCGATTTGATGTCGTAGGCGCGGCGGCGTTCTTCCAGCATCGCCTCCAATTTTTCGAGGTCGGCTTCCGCTCTCGATTCAGTTTCGACGAGTTTATCCATTCTGTCGGAAAGTTTCTGCATCGATTGAGTGAGGCGATCGGCGCCGGAGAAATACTTCTCTCCCGTAGCGGTAAAACGCGCAATCCCTTCGTTCAGGGCGGCGGCTTTATCCGCCTGTTCGGAGAGGGAACGCGCTATCCTGTCGAGATTTCCCTTGATGTCCCCCGACATGGCTTCGTTGAGTTTCAGGATATCTCCCGAGGCGCTCTCGTAAGCTTTTACGAAGGCTTCGAGGTTTTGTTTTACCGGCTCCAGCTCGTCGCGGTAGCCTATGAAGGCTTCAATCAACGTTTTGATTTCGTTATCCATTTCTGCTCCTTATCCGTCCGATGGCGGCGGCTATCTTTTTGTCGGCGGCTTTCAGCTCCGCCAGATCGTTTTTCAATGTTTCCGAGATAAGTTCTCTTGCTACGGGATCGTCGACTTCGGTAAAGTAGTTTACCGCGGTGTAATCGAGTTTTCCTTCCCCCCGTCCGAGAGAGGCGTCCATCAGCTCGATAAGAGAGCGGTCGCGGGAGAGGGAAAACATTTCGCGCGCCTTGTCGTGGAGTCCGCCCCGCCAGAAGGCGATGCCCGCGCCGCGGTAGTCGCCTTTACGGACAAAGTCGCGGTAGACGGAAACCTCTTCCGTTAAAGAGCGCCTGAGCCCGTCGTCCAGGAGGGAATCGGCTGCGGAAAGGGCGTTGTCGTACTGCCCCAGGCGAATAAATTCGCGGCATCTTCTTGCGAGTTCCGAGTCGTCTGTTTCCACCCGAATCAGCAGTTTTTCGAGTCGTCTGACGGCGGAAGAAAGGTCGGAAGGGGAAAACTCCGACATAAAAAAGGGCTTGAAAAGGGGGATCTCCTTTTCCTCATAGACCAATAGATGGCGCTTCGCCCGCGTCACGCCGACATAAAACAGATTGAAGTAGTAGCGGTAAACGGAGTTTTCGTCGGCGCGCTTTCTGTCGATTTTCAGCCGTCCGAGCTCCGCCCATTTTTCGTGAAAGTCTGTGAGCACGTCGTACAAAACGACGACGTCGCGTTCCAACCCCTTGGCTTCGGAGACCGTAAGAATCTCCCGCCGCGGAAGCGTTTTTTGCAATTCGCGCTTGCGTTTTAAGTCGCCGCAAATGACGGTATAGCCGTCGAGATGCGTTGCTTTAAGCCGCTCGAGAAGATTTCCGCCCCTCAGGTATACAGCGGTGGTGTCTACGTCGGAATCGACAGTTCGGCTCCTTAAAATAAAGTTATGGGTACCGAAAAGCGACATATTCAATTCGCCGAGTCGTTCCGTCAATTCCGCTATCTTTTTAGTGGAGCGGTAATTCGATTTCAATTCGCCGAGCCTTGACATCCCGCCCACCAACGTTTTAAGTGAGGAAAAAGAAAAGTAGGAAGGGTTTATCATCTGCAGGGCGTCGCCGACGGCAAACAATTTCAGCGACATCTTTTTAATCAGCGCCAGCTCCTTTTCGGTGAAGTCCTGTACTTCGTCGACGATGGCAAGGGAATATTCCTCTTCGGAAGCCGGCAAAAGGCGTTCGGCTATCAAGGGGTTGTCGACAAGGGAGTTTCTGACAAGGAAGGCGCGGTACTCGCGCGCGATGCGGTATATGGCTTCCGCCTCCTGCGCCGTCAGAGAGGGGGCGCGTTCCGCCGCATATTGCGCTTCCGTCGGGAAGGGGCGGTTTCTTCCGAAAAGGTAGCCGTAAATTTCCTTATAGACGACCTCGGCGCCTATCCCCGAAAGACGTTTGAACAGCCCTTCCACCTTCCCCGAGTTTGGAATGAATACTTTGACGAAGTAATCTTCTCCCGCGACGAAAGCGTCACCGAAGCGTCTGCGGTAGAGATCTTCGGGAAGGAGGCACTCCACTTTGTTTTCGATGTAGTCGGCGATGATTTCCAGTGTTTTAAGCCAATTGACGGAGTTCATAAGATAGACGCCGAGTTTGAATTCCAGCGCGCGCGCAATATCCTCTCCGATGACGACGACATTTCCTTCCTTATTCGCCGCCAGGAGTTTTAAAATATTGTTGCGGACGACGTCGAGTTTCTTTCTCGTTTCTATCAGAAGCCCCCGCGAAAAGGTGGTGTAGAGGGTTTTGCCGCGGTAGTTTCTGGACGCCGTGTAGAGCGCCTTGTCTATGCAAAGATTGGTCTTTCCGGAGCCTGCCACCCCCTGCACTATGACGGAGCGGTCCTCGGCTTCGACGACGGCACGCTGGGCGGGGGTGAGAAGGGGATAATTGACGCCGTAAGCTTCCGAAAGGCGGTAAAGCTTTTTCAGGTCGCTTTCGGCGGGTTGAAGTTCCGACGGGGCGAATTCGAAATTGAATTCGGGGTGTTGCCCGACGAACAAGGCTATTCTCCGGTCATTCAGCCTGAGCGCTTTTTCCGAGGAACGGTAGCCGAAAAATATCAGGTTCCCTTCGCTTGAAAGGAAGAAAAAAGCGTGCGACGACACCGAAATGCGGTAGCTGCCGCGAGCGGGCACGCCGTTTAATATGACGGCGTCTGTCAGCTTCGATAAAAACTCGTCGACGCCGACCAGTTCCTTGACCTCTTCGGAAAAACGCTCCGTCTTAAAAACGGCGGAGGCGTCCGTCAATACTATTCTTTTGCAAATCGCTTTGAGGGTTTTCGAGGTCATTTTATATATTTTCGCACTTTTTTGTGAATGTTTGTTGTATGTGAAGCGTATTTAAGTCGATATCGACTTCAATGTCGCCAGAAGCTTTAAAAAGTCTTCCGCCGTCCGGAGCGGGCAGGGCGACGCCAGACGGACGTCCTTTGCCGTGTCTTCCGAAAGAGAATAGGAGCGCACCCGCGAGGGGTTCCGGTGAAGTTTTTCGGCGGCGGCATTCAACGCATGCGCGGTGCGGGAGTAGTATTCCTCGACGCGTTCCCGAAGGGCGGAAAGCGCCTTCTTCTTGTTCTGAAGCTGACTTCGTTCGTCGCGGCAGACCACCGTTATTCCCGTTGCAACGTCTGTCGCGCGCACCGCGGTCTCGACCTTATTGACGTTCTGCCCGCCCGCTCCGTCGGAGTGGAAAAGCTCGATTCGGACGTTGTTTTCGTCGAAAGCGCCGTTTGTTTCGAGGTACGGACGCGAGATAACCTCTATTTTTTCGGAGCCCGCCGTATGTATGCCGGACTCGTAATCGAAGTAGCCCGAGCCCCCCTCTATCACTATCCGAGCCGATATAAATCCTTTTTCGGAGCGGTTTTCGGTGACCGCCGCAAGCCCGGACAGCAGTTTTACGGCGCCCTTCACCCGATTTATATAACGCTCCGCGAGAGCGCCCGTGCCCGCAATCACACGCACGTCGAGCAGCTGCTTTTCGACGGTTTTTTCGGATGGGAGCGCCATTTTAAGTATCAGCTTGTCCTGTTCCCGCCGAAGCGCCCCGATGTCCGCGGAAGAGTTCAGCGCGGGTATAAGTTCCTCGATTTCCGCCCATTCGCGGTAGGCTTCCCCCGGGCGGCGGAGCGCCGTGTACTCCGACGCAAGGCGGGAGTAGACAAAAGGATCTGCCGAGTACTCGGGAGCTTCCAGCATCTCCCGAAGCTCCTTCCGTCTCAGAAAAGCCGCCTTTCCCTTAGCCAATATCTCGCCGTTTTCGGGATTCGAAGCGTACGTCCCCGCCATCGTCACAGCCTCGTTTGTTGAGAGGGGATTTCCCTCAGATTGGAGCTGATTTCGACTTCGAGTCCCAGCTCGGTCAGCATTTTAAAAAAGGTTTTTTCGAAGTCGGTGGAGACGATCATTCTTGTAAAGGAAATCGCCGTAATGCCGTTATAGGTAACCACACCGATATTTACGGGAACCTTTTTGCTGATATTTATGTTAAAGGTAAATCGGTTTACGAATTCTTCCATGCCCTCCGGGAGGCGTACGACGCCGAGATTGGAGATGATAAGCGTCTGCTTGGTTTTCCTCGACACGGCTTTTCCGAATTTCGTAAAAAAGGTTTTTAACGAGACGGGGAGGATCTTCATCAGCGGATTGGTCGAGTAGAACGCCGACAGCGACAATTTTTCGGCGAGTTCCGTCGTATCGGAAAGGCTTTCGGCAAGCTGCCGCTTGCAGATATCGATGTATCTGTCCAGCTCGTCGGGAGTGACGGCGGGGTTGACGGAGCACTTTGTCAGCGTCGTGAAGTTCGTCAACGTCTCGGAAGGGAAGATCTTCCTCAGGTTCACCGGGATCATCGCGACGATATCCTGCCCCGATTCGTTGTTTTTAAAGAAAGCTTTTTTGATGGACAGCAGCGCTGCCGCGGCGATGAGGGCGGTGACGGTACAGTTATGTTCTTTTGCGACGGCATGAAGTTTTTCGGCGGAGAGGTAACCGTGGATGAGTCCGTATCCCAGCGTTCTGAAACGCTTTGCGCGGATGCCGAAGCAATTTTTCCCCGCCATCTTGCCGACGACTCCCCCCAAAATGTTGTATTGCGTATAATATTTAGAGATGCTGTCCTCGGTTTCGGAGGCTTTGACGGGCTCGCCCACCACTTTTATATTGCCTTTCGGCGGGAGCTCCTCGCCGCACTCGTCCAGATACCGATAGACCAGCGATTTCAAAAATTCCATCGCGCCCGAGGCGTCGCAAAGCCCGTGGAAGAAGTCCACAGAAATGCGTTTTTTATAGTATTGAACGCGGAAAAGATAGCGGTTGTTTTTCAAAAAGTCGATTTTTTGAAAGAGAATGCCGTTGTCCGGGAAGGCGCGGGGCGGAAGCTCGTTCTGGTCGAAGTAGTACCTGAAAAAGCCCTTCCTCAGCTGTACGGCGAATGTGGGAAAGCGGGGGAGAATGTCTTTCAGCGCCGTCTCCAGATTGTCGCCGTCGACAAAGTTCTCCATTTCGGCGGAGAGGCGGAATATAGACATCGTGGTGGCGGTGCTGCTCATCGGATAGATATCCGCGGAGTTGTCCATGCGGTACCACTTGACTTGCCACTCGGAGAACTTTGACATGGTTACATTATAATTTATTTTACGGTTTTCGTCAATTGTTTGCTAAATTATAGGCAGTTTTCTCCAACGGGGAATTCAACCGTCATAACGGGCGCAAGCGGCGAATAGCCTTATATAAAAAGGAGAGTTATGGCGCATTCGTTTACTTATATAGCAGGGGAAATCACCGTGACGGGGGTTTTGGACGTCAAGGAATTCGGCGAAACGGAGATCCTGGCGGCGCTGGAAGGCGAAAGCCTCCTGATGAAGGGGAGCGGATTCAAGATTCTTTCCGTCGACCTGAAGGAAAACCGGCTGACGGCGACGGGGAAACTTTCCTCGCTGCAATACGGCGGCGGGGTCGGAAGTTTTTGGAAAAAATTCTTTAAGTAGTGGGTGCTTCGGAAGAAATTTTGACTTTATGCGCCTTTTTCGGGCTGGGAGGAGTGATTTATCCGCTTCTGGGGCTCGGAAACGGTGCAGGAAACGCCGCGCTGAAAACGGTGCTGCAAGTCGCGGCGGGACTTTTGGCGGGCGGTTTCACGGTATTGACGGCGGAGTTGTTTTTCGGCGGCAGACTGCCTGACGGCGCACTTTTGTCGCTCATGGCGGGAGCGGTCTTTACTCATTTCCTGTTAAAAACGCGTCCCTGATGCCGCCGCTCGGCTGCTGCTTGGCAAAAAACTCCCTTTTTTCGGAAAATGCATATTGATTTTTCGGTTATTTTTTGATATAGTTAATATATATTTTTACGAGGTGTCTTATGGCGAGAAATCAAGTTTTTGACAGATTGATAACCGAGTTCGGGAAAAATATCGACGTGGCGTGCCCGCTTCCCGAATACCCCCGCCCTCAGATGGTAAGGGATTCTTACATAAATTTAAACGGCGAATGGGACTACGCCATAACGCCGATGAAGGTGGACAATCCGCAATACTCCGGTAAGATTCTGGTGCCGTTTTCTCCCGAAGCCGTTTTAAGCGGCGTCGAACACATTTTGCAGCCCGACGAATTTTTCTATTATAAGCGCTATTTCACCCTTCCGGAAGGCTTCAACAGGGGACGGGTGCTTCTGAATTTCGGAGCCGTCGACTACGAATGCGAGGTCATTCTGAACGACATTTCCCTTATGAAACACCGCGGCGGCTATTACCCGTTTACCGTCGACATCACCGCGGCGCTCCGTCCGGGGGAAAACAAGCTGGTCGTCAAAGTCTTTGACCCTTCCGACACCGCTCCCGGCTCCCACGGCAAGCAAAAGCTGAAACGCGGCGGCATTTTCTATACGCCGCAGTCGGGAATATGGCAGACGGTGTGGCTTGAAAGCGTGCCGGCAAAATATGTGACCGCTCTCTACCTCACCCCCGACATCGACCGCGACACGCTGGAAATAAGAGTGCAGTCGAACGAGGGCGCGGCGGAGGGGAAAGTCGCGGCTTACGACGGCGAAAAACTCATTGCGGAAGGGGAGATAAAGGACGGCTCGGCGGTGCTGAATCTTAAAGATTACGAGCTGTGGAGCCCTGAAAACCCCAAGCTTTATTCGTTGAAAATCGTTGTGGGGGAAGACGAAACGCATTCCTACTTCGGCATGCGCAAATTCTCCGTCGGCAAGGACGCCCGGGGTATCCCGCGCATGATGCTGAACAACAAACCCTACTTCCACAACGGGTTGTTGGATCAGGGGTATTGGCCGGACGGATTGTATACCCCGCCTTCGGACGAAGCGATGATTTTCGATATCGCCGAGATGAAGGCGCTGGGCTTCAATATGCTCAGAAAGCATATAAAGCTGGAGCCGATGCGTTGGTACTACCACTGCGACAGGCTGGGAATGCTGGTTTGGCAGGACATGGTCAACGGCGGCATGGGCGCCAATACGGCGCTGAACGGCATAAGAGGATTTTTGAGACTGCCGCCCGACGACTCCAAGTACCGCCTCTTCGGGCGTCAGGACGCCGAAGGCAGAAAAGAGTACTATACGGATACCAAAAGGACTGTTTTGGGACTCTATAACTGCGTTTCGATAGCAGTGTGGGTGCCGTTCAACGAATCGTGGGGGCAGTTCGACGCGCTGAAAGCCACCGATTACGTGCGTTCTCTCGACTCCACCCGTCCTATAGATCATGCTTCCGGCTGGCACGACCAGGGGGGCGGCGACTTCTGTTCGCTGCACATCTATTTCCGACCCGTAACGATACCCGAGCCGGACAAACACGGCAGGGTAGTGATCTTATCGGAATTCGGCGGATATTCGGTAGGGGTGGAAGGTCACGTCTTCAACAAGTCGAAAAGCTTCGGTTACAGAAAATTTTCCGATACAGCCTCCTTCGACAACGCCTATCACAGGCTCTTCGAGCACCAGATTCTGCCGCTTATTCCGCGCGGGCTCTCCGCTACCGTCTATACGCAGCTGACCGACGTCGAGGACGAGATAAACGGCTTGTATACTTACGACAGAAAGGTTCTGAAGACGGACGCAGGGCGGCTGAAGAAGCTGAACGACAAGCTCTGCAACATCTTTGACGAGGCGGCGGGAAACAAGTAGCGATTGCTGCAAAAGAGGCGAAAGCATATCAAAAAGGAACCGCTCGGCGGCTCCTTTTTTAAAGATAACCTATAATTTATCGATAAAATCGAGCGATAAAGGCAGTCCGGACAGTTCCCGGAAAGTTCGAAAAAAGGACGGGGTCAGATGACTCCGCATTCGTGCGCTATCGACATTGCGGCGCGCTTTCCCGCCGACATCGCAAGTATGACCGTCGCCGAGCCGGTGGCGGCGTCGCCGCCGGCGTAGACTCCCGGGACGGAAGTGTGCCCGAATTCGTCGACTTTGATTATGCCGCGCCAGTCGGTTTCGAGTTCGGGACAGGATTTGGTCAGCACCGGGTTCGGGGAGGTGCCGAGCGCCATGATGACTTCGTCGGCAACCAGTTCGAATTCGGAGCCCGGAATTTCGATCGGGCGACGTCTTCCGCGTTCGTCGGGTTCGCCGAGTTCGGTACGTATAAGCCGCACTTTTTCGACCTTTTTATCCCCTAAAATTGCTACCGGAGAGGTCAGCAGCAGCATTTTTATGCCTTCCTCTTCGGCGTGCTCGATTTCTTCCTTTCTTGCGGGCATCTCCTCCCTTGAACGACGGTAGACAATGGTGACGTTGTCGGCGCCCAGCCGCATTGCCGTCCGCGCGGCGTCCATCGCGACGTTGCCGGCGCCCACGACTATGACGTTTTTGCCGCGTTGAACGGGCGTGGCGGAATCCTCCTCCATCGCTTTCATCAGGTTGACGCGGGTCAGGAATTCATTGGCGGAGGAGACTCCGGGGAGTCCTTCGCCGGGGATATTCATAAAGCTCGGAAGCCCGGCTCCCGTCCCCAGAAAGATATAGTCGAATTTGTCTTTCAGTTCCTGAATGGTCAGACTCTTCCCGATAACGGCGTTGGTGACAAGCTTTGCACCCATCTTTATAAGAGAGTCTATTTCTGCCTGAACTATGTATTTTGGGAGCCTGAATTCCGGAATTCCGTAGCTCAAAACGCCGCCTGCGACGTGGAAGGCTTCGAATATCGTAACCGAAATCCCGTGCTTTAATAAGTCTGCGGCTAAGGATAGTCCCGCAGGACCGGAGCCGACGACCGCAACCGACTTATCGATTTTCTTTTGAGGGGCGGGGCAGTCGCCGCCGATGACGAAATCGCCCGCAAAGCGCTCCAGCGCTCCGATGGCGACGGCGCCGAATTTGGTTCCCAGCACGCACTTCGATTCGCATTGCGTCTCCTGGGGGCAGACTCTGCCGCAGACCGAAGGCAGGTTGTTGTCGACGGTGATGATGTCTCTTGCGCCCCGGAAATCCCCGTTTTTGATTTTCAGGATAAAGGCGGGGATGTTGACCCCGACGGGGCAGCCTTCGCGGCAGCGCGGATTTTTGCATTGCAGGCATCTCGAAGCTTCCTTAACCGCCGTTTCGCGGTCGAAGCCGAGGTTGACTTCCTCAAAATTTCTCTTTCGTTCCTCCGCGTTTCTGAACGGAGGTATGTTTCTCGGTTCCGGCATCTATTTCACCTCCCCTCTGATACGGCAGAAATGTTCTTTTTCGCGGTCGCGGTAGAACGCCTGGCGGAGGCGGGCTTCGTCGAAGTCGACGAGGTGACCGTCGAACTCCGGTCCGTCGACGCAGGCGTACTTTCTTTCTCCGCCCACAGTCACGCGGCAGCAGCCGCACATCCCGGTGCCGTCTACCATGACGGAGTTCATCGAGACAATGGTTTTAAGTCTCGTCGGGCGGGTGACTTCGGCGACCGCCTGCATCATCGGCATCGGTCCGACTGCCAGCACTGCGCCGTAATCGCCGTCGGCGATAAGTTCCCTTACCTTGTCGGTGACGAAGCCTTTTCCGCCGTAACTGCCGTCGTCGGTCATCGGGAAAAGTTCGTGGGAATAGCGGCGCATTTCGTCAATATACAAAAGAAGTTCCTTCGTGCGCGCTCCGAGTACGACGTCGGGGGCTTTGCCGAGGGAGTGGAGAAGTTTTGCCTGCGGGTGAATGACGGCACCGCCGATGCCGCCGCCCACAAGGAGCACTTTTCCGTAAGAAGTAAGATCGGTGGGGTTCCCGAGAGGACCGACGAAGTCCTGAATGCAATCCCCCTCGTTTTTAAGGGAGAGTTCGTAGGTGGTGGCGCCCACGGTCTGAACCAGAATTGTCACCGTTCCCCGTTCGGAGTCGTAGTCGGCGATGGTGAACGGCACCCGCTCTCCTTTTTCGTCGACTCTCAGAATTATGAACTGCCCCGGGCGGGCGTTTTTAGCCGCCAGAGGAGCCTCTATAACGTACTCGTTGACGTTATCGTAGAGCTTTCTTTTTTTCAAAATTTTATACATGGCGATATTATAATACTATTTTACAGATAAAAGCAACTTATTAAGAGGCAATTTTTATGCACGGATTGAGCTTGAAACGAGCCGAAAAAGCGTCCGGACAAGGAGTATCCGGCTAACTTTTGGCGTCAGAGAGTGCCGTCGACAATGCCTTTTATCGCTTCGGCGATGCATGCGACGGTGTCGGGAGAAATCATTCCTACTTCCCCGTAACGACTTGCGGCGAGTTCTCCCGCGATGCCCGCGATATACGCTCCCGCGGCGGCGGCAAGAAGGGGAGAGGAGTTTCTGAAAATCAGTGCCGTCAGTATCCCCGTCAAGACGTCGCCCGAGCCCGCCGTCGCCATACCGGGAGTGCCCCTCCGGTTTTCGTAGACGGTCTTCCCGTCGGTAATATAGCTGACGTGCCCTTTCAACAGAAGCGTTACCCCCTTTTCGGCGGCGTATTTTCTTGCGTAACAGGCGGGCGAGGACAAAATTTCTGCGATACTAAGCCCCGTGAGCCGTGAAAACTCACCGGGGTGAGGGGTGAGGATTATTTTATCGGTCTTCCTTTTTTGAAGAAGAGCGGGGTGAAGCGCAAGGGTGTTCAATGCGTCGGCGTCGAGAACCGTCGGTATGCCGAGCCCCAAAACGTACTCCAACACCTTTTCGTTGTCGCCGTTTTGCCCGAGCCCCATGCCGACTCCCGCGGCACGGATACCTTTGAAAGCGATGTCCATAGCCGATTTTTCGTATCTTACGCTACCGAATTCATTGGAAGGAAGAGCCATCAGCGTGCTTTCCAACATATGGGGGAGAAGAGCTTTGGCTATGGAAGAGGGAACGATGAGGCGGGCTACTCCCGCTCCGGAGCGCATGGCGGCGGTGGCAAGGTATGCTAAACGGGCGGCGCCCGCGTATTCCGGGGAGCCGCCCAAAAGCGCCACATAGCCGTAATCGGCTTTATTCGTGTTTTCCGCCCGGGAGCCGATGGCTTTTAAAAGCTCCTCCCGGGCGATTGTCAAAAATGTCATTTAAAGGCTATCTTTTACGTGCTCTTGCGATTGCGACGAATACGGCTGCAACGACTACGACGGCGGCAACCGCCACGCCGATAATTACCATCTTCTCTTCGAAGGTGGGACCGTCGCCGCGGAGCAGGTCTTCCGCCGCGGTGTAGACGTCTTTCAATTCGCCGCCGTTATCCTCGGAGTACTGGTAGCCGTAGTACCAAAGCTTTTCGCCGTCAAAGGAAAGTTTTCCGAATGTGGGGGAAGTCAGCGTCGGTACATGGAGGTCGGAACCGAATTGGAGGGGGATGTCGTCGTCGGTACGGAAGTTGTAGAATTTGTCTCCGAATGTGCCGAGAGAGACGTACAGCACTCCGCCGGGCACGGTACCGAGCTCGGTTTTGGCGTCGGCGGCAACTTCCATGGCGTTACCGTTGGCGTCGATGTAGTAGGATTCCGAATAAGTGTGGTCGTGACCGGAGAGCACTATCGACACGCCGCCCTCGGCGAATATCGGAGTAAGTTCCGCTCTGAGTCCGATGACGTCGGAGTCGTCTATATGCGAGCCCGCCGAGTAAATCGACTTATGCATGACGACGACTTTGAACTTCTTATCGGTGGAGTCGAGGTCGCTTAAAAGCCATTCCAGCTGGTCGTCGGAAAGCCCGTCGCCGTCTTCATTCAGGTTGTTGGTGTTCAAAACGATGAAGTGGACGGAGGAGTAGTCGAAGCTGAAATAGGCGCCCGTGGAGGTATCCTGTTCGGGCACGGAGAAGCCGTAGTGGAGTTGGAGATAATTGTATTCGTCCATGCAGGCGTCCTCGTCTATCCACATATTTTCCGCTACTTTGCCGACGTCTTCCTCGTCTATTCCTTCGTAGAAGTACTTGTCGTGGTTGCCGTTCGCGACTATCTGAGTGGTGTTTGCCCAATAATCCTGCATAGACCCGAGGAAGTATTCCCACTGTACCCAGTTGCGGGAGTTGTCGACGACGTCGCCCGCATTGATGACGAAGTCGTAGCCTTCCGGGAAGATGTCGGAATCGGCGATGGCGTCCAGAATGTCCGCCGCCGTATCGTAAGGCTTCGTCGCCGAACCCTGAATGTCGGTTATCAGAAGGGCGTCGAAGGCGGTGCCTTCCGCGGGAGCGGTGGTGAAGGTGTAGACATCCGACCAATATCCCTTTTCGGCGTCGCCCACTCTGTAAGAATAGGTTGCGCCGCTTTCAAGTCCCGTCAGCGAAACGGAGTGCCTTCCCACTTCCTTTTGCATCAGCGTAGCGAAAATGCCGAGGTCGATATTGGCGGTGGTGGTGACGTATTTAACGAATTCGCCGTCCTTCGTCGTAGCTTTCGAAGCGTCCCATTCGCCTTTGATATATTGAATTTGGGTTCCTTGAATATCCTCATCGGTAAACCAAACGAAGTTTTTCGTTGTGGCAGGATCTTCGCCGAAGGTGACGGTAAGCTGCGTCGGGAGCATGCCGCGCTCACGGGTGGGGGTGTTGTCTATTTTACCTTGAACAAAGCTTGCGGCAAGCGATTTGTCCGCCTTGTAGAGGGCATATTCGCCTACAGAGTTTTCGGCTGCCGCGTCTTCGTCTATCATGAAGGCGTAGACGATACCGTGGGCGATTTCCCCGAGAGAAGTGTAGAAGGCGTCGGTGACATAGGAAGCGAGGATATCGTCGATAAACTCTTTCCCGGTCATGCCTTTAAGGTCGAACCCGAGGTCTATTCCGAACAGAGACAAAGCTCCGAAAAGCTTTTCGAGGGTGGCGTTGTCGTTCAGACAGAAGTTGTCGATGTCGAGCCCGAGCAGCATGTTGATTAAGCCGTTCAGCGCCGTTTTGTCGCTTTCGCTGAGATCTTTTCCGAGGTTGATGGAATCGAACAGCCCCATGACTATCGGATAGAGTCCCGATTCCTTATCCAGAAGGATGCCGAGGAGAGCTTTTATTGTGGTGCCGTCATTGAGTCCCGCGAGGGCTTCCTTTTCGGCTTCGGTAGCGTCCGCCCAGGCGCGGTCGGTGCCGCCGACATGGTCGAGGTAAGCGCCCATGACGAAATCGAACAGCGTGTCGCCCGCCGAGTTCATCGGCAGATTGACAGCTTTCTCCAGCAGCTCTTCGACGTAGCCGCAGAGTTTTGCGCCGCGTTCATCCGCAGCCACTTCGTCGGCAAAGCGGGTGCCGGAATAGACGTAGTCTTTCAGGACGACGTCTTCGAGGTGGTCGATGAGGTTGTTGACCAACACAGCGACGGGAATGCCTTTCAGCATATCCACGCCGCCCACGAGCCCGGACAGCATATCGCCCAATCCGCCGATGAAGTCGACGTTGACGTAGCTGCCGTAAATCATGTTATCTATTATATTAAGGAAGAGTTTGGTCGCCGCATATGTCGACGGGTCGGTGATGACGCCGTCTTCGAGGAATTCGCCCAATTTGAAGCGCTCCATATATTCCTCGTCGAAATAGGTTCTGCCGTATTCATTGTCGCTGAACATGTCGGAGATATCGACAGGGGAGAGGAGCTCCAGACGGGTTTCGAAGTTTTCGGCATAAGTGCCGCCCACCGTACCTTTGGTGATGCGCGCATAACGCACGGCGCCGCGGTGACCGGTGACCGAAGAGGTCTCGATATCGGTTATAAGATTGCCGCCGAGGGAGACGCGGGAGGCGATGTCATTGGAGTGCATGTGTCCGCTGAACACATATCTTACTCCTATTTCGTCGGCAAGGAAGTCGGTGGTGTCTTCGTAGTTATAGATGGTAAAGTCCTTCAACAGCGTATCTTCGCCTTTGAAGTGGGGAACGGCGTTGTGGTGGAACAAAGCGATGACGGTGTCGCTTCCGAAGTCCATGCCGCTTATCCATTCCGCCGCGTTGTCGAACAGCGTCCCGCCGAGGTGGTGCTGCTGAACGGTGTTGGAAAGCTCTTCATCCACCAGGATGACGGAGTAGCCTTCGGGAAGGCGGGCAACGGCGGAGATATCGCCGTATTCGTAGTCACTTTCGGTATCGGCAGGCGCTATTTCGTTTTCTTCGGAGATTTTCCACTCCATGGTTATTCCTTTCGCGGTAGAAGAGTTGACGTAGGCTACCTGTTCACCGCGGCTGCTGACGGCGGAGGTATCGGAGTCGTAGGGAACCTCGCCGTAGAGGGGGAGGGTGGCGTAGAACGCCTCTATCTCTCCGTTGGCGAGATCGGGATATCCGAGCGAACTGTAAATTCTGTAAACGTCGGCGCGCGTGACGTTATAAATAGTCTCGTCGGCAGTACCGTCGTGGTAACTGACGGCGTCGGGGTTGTACATGTCGTGGTTACCGAAGATGACGAAGACCTGGAAGCCGGGCTTTCCGTCGTTACGGATGTCGTTTTGAAGCTGCCTCAAAAGATTTGCCATTTCGACATGCCCCTGCACTTCTCCGTCCAGCGTAATGTCACCCGTCACGAACAGATAGTCGGGAGCTTCCTTCCTGATATCTTCCAGCGCTTGGAGATTGTACGGGGTGGACTCGATGACCATCTTGGTGCTGGACTGCGTGAATGCGTCGTATTCTGCGATGTTTTCGGTGATATCGCCGCAATACGCCAAAGAATAATAGTGCGTGTCCGTCAGATGCGCAAAGACGACGGAGTCGTCGGCAACGAACGAATCGTCGGCGGTGGCCGTGCCGTTTTCACCGAATGCCAATGCCGAAACGGCTATCGCCGCCACAAGCACCAGCGAAAGCAATAAAAACGCCGCGGCAAAGTGTTTCTTTCGGGTTAACATACCTCCTCCTTTTACGGGTACAATAAACGCCCGCATAAAAATACGTAGTATTTATTATATAATTTAACTCCTTATCCGTCAATATCGATTTACCGCAATTTACCGCGCGTTTCAATGAATTTCGGTGAAACGTTTGGTGTCGGCGGAATTTTGTGGTAAAATAGCCGGTATGAACGAAGAAAAATCGGACGCCTGCGGGAAAGAAACCGCACCGCTTCCCGAAAAAGAAAACGATTTTACGACTGAGCTTCCCTCCGGAACGGGAACACCGTCGGACAATGCCCCCGTCATAAAAGCCGAGGGCGTCACTTACTCGTACAGAAGCGGCGAGCAGGTTTCGCGCGGCGTCACCGGGGTGAGTGTCGAGATATATCCCGGCGAATTCGTCGTCATTTTGGGAAGAAACGGTTCCGGAAAGTCGACGCTTGCCAAGCTCCTGAACGGCTTTTTGGTGCCCGACGAAGGAGTCGTCACCGTCAACGGAACGGACACCGCCGACGACGATAAAATCTTTAAGGTGCGCTCCGAAGTCGGCATGGTATTCCAGAATCCCGACAACCAGATGGTGGCTTCCGTCATCGAATCCGACGTTGCGTTCGGACCGGAAAATCTCGGCGTGCCGCGCGAGGAAATAGAAACCCGCATCACGGAGGCTCTGGAAATCGTCGGCATGGAAAGTTACAGAAAGGGCTCCCCGAACAGGCTTTCCGGGGGACAGAAACAGCGTATTGCGATCGCCGCGATACTTGCGATGCGCCCCGAAGTCATTATTCTTGACGAGTCGACGGCGATGCTCGACCCGAAGGGAAGACGGGAAATTATGGAGACAATATTAAAGCTCAAAAACGAAAAGGGCATGGCGGTCGTATTGATAACGCACTACATGGACGAGGCGATAGGGGCGGACAAAATTTACCTTATGTGCGACGGAGAGGCGATAGCTTCCGGCAGCCCGCGCGAGGTCTTTTCGAACGAGGAAGCCGTTCGTCTTGCGGGGCTCGAACTTCCCGTCGCCGCCAGGGTGTCGCTGAACCTGAAAAAGGCGGGGCTTGATGTCGGATTTGCTCTGACGGACGAGGAACTTGCGGAGGAAATATGCGCATTGAAGTAAAGGAACTCGGTTTTGTGTATTCTCCGAAGTCCCCCTTCGAAAAGGTGGCGCTGGACGACATAACATTTACCGTCAACGAGGGAGACACCCTCGGGATAGTCGGTTCGACCGGTTCCGGAAAGTCGACGCTTTGCAGGCATTTCAACGCCCTCATCAGGGTGCAGCGCGGCGAGATAACCGTGGGAGAGATCAGGCTCCACGCCAAGAAAGTCGATCTGAAAACGCTCAGGAAAAACGTCGGGATGCTCTTCCAGTTTCCCGAATACCAGCTCTTTGCCGACACCGTCAAAAAGGACGTCGAGTTCGGACCGTTGAATTTCGGTTTTTCGGCGGAGGAAGCTGACGCGGCGGCAAGAGAAGCGCTTGAACTCGTGGGACTGGACTTTGACGAAGTGGCTTCGAAATCGCCCTTCGAACTCTCGGGCGGGCAGATGAGAAGGGCGGCTATCGCGGGAGTGCTTGCGTCGCGCCCGAGCGTCCTCGTGCTGGACGAACCGACGGCGGGACTGGACCCGCGCGGCAAACGGGAGATATTGGAGCTTGTCACCGCGCTGAAAGCGGGCGTCACCGGTACCGTCATCATCATCTCCCACAATATGGACGAGATAGCCGAGTTTTGCAACAGGGTCGTCGTGCTGGAAAACGGAAAGCTCCTTGCCGACACTACTCCGGACGAACTTTTCAACCGTTCCGACATTGTGGAAAGAACGGAGCTCGACTATCCGCACACCGTAAAAATCAAGCGGCTTCTTGCCGAAAAAGGAGTGTTTATAGACTCGAGCGCACTCAACGCGGACGAGCTGAGTGCCGCCATCGCGGGGAGGTTCAAAGCATGAAAGATATCTCCCTCGGGCAGTTCTATCCCGCCGATTCCTTCACCCATAAAATGGATCCCCGCGCCAAGCTGGTATTGGTGGTGGCGTTCATCGTCATGGCGTTTCTCGCAAAGAATTTCCTGTCCTACTTTGCCGTCATGCTTTGTGTGATTTCGGCGACTTTGGTGTCCCGAATACCCATTTTAAAGGTACTAAAAAGCATAAAAGCCATCATCTTCATTTTGATTTTCACAGGCATTCTGAATCTGTTGTTCTATAACGGCGAGACGGTTTTATGGAGCTGGTGGCAGATAAAAATCACCGTCGAAGGCATCATCTTTTCGTTGAAGATGGTTCTGAGGCTGGTGCTGCTGGTCATGGGGACGACGCTTCTTACTTATACGACGACTCCGACGGCGATAACCGACGGAATGGAGAGTCTGATGCATCCGTTGAAATACATCAAAGTCCCCGTCCACGACATTGCCGTCATCATGAGTATCGCGTTAAGGTTCATACCCATAATTTCCGAGGAAGTCGACAAAATAATGATGGCGCAGAAGGCGCGCGGCGCCGCGTTCGACAACGGCGGGCTTCTGAAAAGAGCGAAGGCGCTCCTTCCGGTGCTGATTCCTCTTTTCGTGTCGGCTTTCAGAAGGGCGGACGAGCTGGCGCTCGCGCTGGACGCGAGGTGCTATAACGCCACTCCGAACCGCACGCGTTATAAGCAGATGAAGTTTTCGCTGCGCGACGTTTTGGGCGTGCTCGGCACGGCGGCTTTCATAGTCCTCGTGGTGGCTTTGAACAACAATTTCTGGGGAGCGTACGAACCGGTAGCTTCGGTGTGGTGGCTGTTCAGCGTATGAGATACCTCTTGATTCTGGAGTATGACGGCAGCGCTTATTCGGGCTGGCAGCGGCAAAAGAACGCCCCCTCCGTCCAGGAGACCGTCGAAGAGGCGATAAGAGTGCTGACGGGGGAGAAAAACGTGCTGTTCGCCTCGGGGCGCACCGACGCGGGCGTACACGCGGCGGGGCAGGCGGCTCACTTCGACACCGGCAAGGAACTCGACATCGGTAAATTCCGCTATTCGCTGAACGCCCTTCTTCCGGAGGACGTCAAAGCCGTCGGCATGGCGAAGGTGCCGGACGACTTCCATGCTCAATACTCCGCAAAGCGCAAAACCTATTCCTACTCGATATATGTTTCCCGCACTCCGTCTCCGCTCAGGAGAAGGCGGTTTACTCGGGTGACTCCTCCCTTCGACGTCGCGGCGTTTGCCGCCGCCGCCGGGCTTTTTGAAGGGAGACACGACTTCAAAGCCTTCGGAAACACCGGCTCCGGGGTAAAAACGACGGAGCGCGTCATCTATTCCGCCGAGGTCAAAAGTGCGGGCGACGAGGTCGTATTGTACCTCACCGGGAACGGATTTTTATATAATATGGTGAGGGTGATAGCGGGGGTGCTGGTACGGATAGCGTGCGGCAAAATGCCCGTTGACGAGATAGAAAAAATGTTCCGTGACGGCATAAGAAGTAAAGGCGTCAAGACGATGCCCCCGAACGGACTTACGCTGGAAAAAGTCTTCTACTCCGAACTTTCCCTTTCCGGTGCGGCTCCCGAAGGAGCGGACGAAGGAGAGCGGTTTTCCGAATAAATTCCGATAAACAGGCGATAAATCAATTTTTAAACCGTTTTAAAGGCGCCGGAAGCAACCGGGCGGCGGCTTTTCGGTCGAAAAAGAGTAAACGAAAATTTTAATATTGCATTATAAATGCGCGTGTGATATAATGTGTGCGTATGAAAAAGCGTACGATTGTTTTTCTGATTTTAATAGCGGGCATTCTCGCGGGTCTGCTTGCGGGGTGCGGCGAGAGCGCCGAAAACGCTCTTCCTAGGGATGCCGCCGTCGTTCCCGGATTTCAGGAGCTTGCGGACGGCGACGATCCGCTGCCCACTTCGTACACTTTGACGAAGCAACCGGGAAACGGCGAACCGCAGGAGAGGATCGACAACGTCGTCACTTTGACTGCCGAGCAGCTGGCGGCGCCGACGCCTGCGCTGTCGGGACACTATTTCGAGGCGTGGTACTATAATTCCGCCTATACCGGAGCGCGCGCGAGAGCGGGCGACAGGCTGACCGCAGACACGACGATTTACGCAAAATGGGTGCCGACGGGAACGGTAAACATTTCGACGGCGGAGCAGCTTGCGGCGATAGCCGAGGCTCCCGAACTTAATTACAGGTTGGTTGCCGATATCGATTTGTCCGGGTGGAGCACTTTGGATCCCGACTATACCCCGGCGGAGGGGGAGGAACCCGAAAAAGACCGCGGCTGGGAGCCTATCGGCGGCATCGCCGAAGGAGAGGAATTCTCCGGCAGCTTCGACGGCAACAACCACACCATTTCCGGGCTTAATATCCGTAACCTCGTGCAGGACGAGGAATTCAACTTTTTGCCGGTCGGGCTGTTCGGTAAAGTGACCGGCACCATTACCAGGCTCAATCTGGAATACACCATCGATTTGCCGGGCGATCAATCGCGCTTTTATATCGGCGGAGTGGCGGGCTGGCTGGACAGAGGCACCGTCTCCGACTGCACCGTGGTAGGTAAAATAACCAACCTCGGCTTTGAGTACGAGGGGAACTTCTGGGATCAGATAGCGGGCTCCTATGCCGAACCCACCACCAACGCTTACATCGGCGGCGTAGTGGGATTCGTCGAAGGCGGCACGGTGAGCCGCTGCATTGCCGAGGGCGCCGCGTCCGATGACGACTATTACGATATCCACTCCGTTTCCAACGAAAGCAACAACTATCTGGGCGGCATCGCAGGCGTTTCGGATTATTACGTCGAAACCGATCAGGACGGAAACGTCCTCAGCACCGTCATGCCTAGAATTTCGGGTTCCGTCTCGCATATGAGCGTGTACGGGCGGTATGCGGGCGGTCTGGTCGGTTACAACAACGGTACGCTGACCACCTCTTTTGCGACGGGGAATGTCGGAGCTTCGCTCGCCTACCCCGGAATCGCCGGCGGTCTGGTGGCATATAACTACTACGAAGGCAACATCAGCCGTGCCTACGCTACCGGCAACGTTTCGGGGCGCACGGCGGGCGGTCTTGTAGGAGTCAACATCTTTGAATTCGAAGTGGGCACCGGCGGCACGGTGTCCGACGCTTACGCCGCCGGAGAAGTGGTGGGCGGAGAGTACGCCGGCGGCTTTGCGGGCAGGGCTGTTTCCAACATGCCGTACGAAGGCAGGGCGGGATATGCCGACATCGTCTATGACGACTCCGTAGAGCACGCCTCCGATATACAAAACTTCTTCATGATAGAAAACTGCCTTTCTTACGGCAGCGTAAAGATAGACGTCAGCGAGATAGTCTATACCGACTATAACGGCAATCCGACCACCGACGCGCCGGATGTGTTTTACTCGGTATTTGCGGGAAGCTTTATCGGGCAGGCTTACGAGCTGTATATCCGTAACTCGGCTACCTTCGGCAACGTCTCCGCCACTTCCAATCGTCCTTCCGACGTCACCGTCGACATCGGCGGGGAGACGGTATCCGGCGAATACAACATCGCCTATGCCAACAACTTCATCGGGCACAGCACCTCTCTTGTGGATACCGACGACTGCTACAACGTCTTTGCGGTGGCGGGCATCGAGGTATACAGGAACGGCGAAAAGTTCGATACCGAAAAAGGCGACGGAGCTTTAGGCGTCAACTACAATTCCGTAGAGGAGCGGGAGGATACCGACACCGTCGAATTCTATACCGTCACGATGGATTTCGACGAGGACTACTGGAATTTCTCCAGGGTGGAAGACGGCGGCATGCCGACGCTTATGATTTAGTCCCGAAGATATGTTTAAAAGCCGGACCGTACTCGACAGAAAAAGTTATTTCAAAATGAACCTTTATTATCTGAGGCGCTTTTTCGGCGTGCGCGAAGGGATATTGGTGGCGGTGCTGCTGACAGGCGGGCTGGTGCTGATGTTTGCCTTCCAACAATGGCTGATAATGTTGCTGGCGGGGCTGACGGTGGTCATAATGATTGCGGCGATGATAATTTATCTTGCCATTGCCGACAAGGGCTACCGCGAGGAGTACGAAAAAAGGCATACCGAAAAGATAACGATCTCCTTTGACGAAGAGGATTTCACGGTGGAGGTTCACGAGGAGCGCGGGGAGCGCTCTTATTCCGAGCGCCGCGGCTACGACGCCATAGAAAAGATAGCGCTTTTAAAGGACAGACTCTATCTTTTTTTGGGGGCGGGCGTGGCGTACTACGTAAAATACGACGACCTTACGGAAGGGGATTTCGGAAACCTTTGCGAGTTTCTCAGAAAAAAAGTGCATCCGTTGGCGTTCAGAATGCGCGACAAGCGCCGTAAAAACAGTCAATTCCCTTACGGAAGAGTGTAAAAGGCAGAAAAAGGAGACAATATGTACAGCATCAGCGAAGTATCGGCAAGAATAAAGGATCTTAGGAATTTCAACGACTACACGATAGAAGAGTTTTCGAAAAAACTCGGGTTGACGGCGGACGAGTATGCCGAGTACGAGTCGGGGGAAAAGGACATCCCGATAGGGCTGCTGTACAACATCGCAACGGTATTGGAAGTCGACGCCAGCTTTATATTGTTCGGAAAAGGCTCCACCCAGCACATCGCCACCGCGGTATATAACGGGAAAGGCATAGAGATAGAGCGTTACGAGGGCTATTCCTTCGTGTCACTGAACGCCGATTTCGTCGACAGACAGCTGGAGCCGATGATAGTCACCATTCTTGAAGGGGTGACGCCGGAACTCGTCAAACATACCGGGCAGGAGTTCAATTACGTGCTGGAAGGGCAGCTTCGGGTCATCGTCGGCGAAAGGGAGTACTACCTGAGGGCGGGCGACAGTCTCTACTTCGACGCCTCTTATCCGCACGCGCAGGTGGCTATGTCCGCCGCAGCCAAGTTTATAACGGTCATACAAAAATAACGTCCGACGGAGGAGGTATAATATGAACAGATCGGAATTTGTTTTTGCAATCATCGACGTACTCTTCCACATTCCGCAAAACTACATCCGTTATAAGGATATCGAAGTCGAAAAAGACATCGTCTATTCCGACCTCGACGCGGAAGCCTGCAAAATGGATATCTACTATAAAAAAGGCGCCAAAACGCCGATGCCCGTAGTAGTCAATATCCACGGCGGCGGCTTTGTGAAAGGCGATAAAAAGCACAGGATCTCCATTTCGCATATGTATGCGGAGCGCGGCTGGTTTGTCGTAAACATGAACTATCGCCTCAGCCCCAAATACGCTTTCCCGGCACCCGTAGAGGACGTCATAAACGCGGTAAACTATTTGACGGAGCTGAAGGAGCGTTTCGACCTGAACCTGGACAAAGTCGTCCTGACGGGCGATTCGGCAGGCGCGTATTTGGCGGCGGAAGCCGAAGCTGTGATCACGAACGACGACCTGAGGGCGCGGCTGAATATTCCCGAATGTAAGGTAAAGCCCGCCGGGCTTGCGCTGTTCTGCGGACCTTACGATATGTTGGCGGCAATCAACGCAAAGATCCCGTTCGGATTGGTGAAATGTATAGCCGAATCGTTTATGGGCTTTAAATTGGACAAGGGATTGGGCAATTTGTCCGAATACAAATACATAAAGGATATAGCTCCGATCGATTACGTCAATTCCGATTGGGCGCC
>CALVTP010000022.1 GCA_944362765.1 uncultured Clostridia bacterium
TCCTTCTCTTCGGTATTATCAAGGCTTAACTCCAAAACGGACAGTCGCTTCGCTCCTGTCCTGCCCGAAAGCGTCGTAAAATATGCTCCAAGCTGCGGGTATATAATTTTCTTCCCGCATCAATCTCTCCTTATGAAAAAAAGTCCGCACGGGTGGCGAACTTTCTTCATAAGGATTATCATTCTCGCGAGCGATTAAAGTATTCTATCTTTTATCTTGCGGGAAGGGCTACAACAGACAAAACCCTCACTATAAAACACAGCCGTCGAGATGTAGACGAGCGTGTATCGAACGGGATACGGAGCGGATTGAGGCGAAGGCGGAGGATATAAGCTGTCTGAACAAGTCATAGTTTGGACGCCGGTGTTGGGGGTGATTTTGCGCGAAGCGTCGGAGGGAGTGTACAATGAAGTACATGACCGGAGACGCCCCGTAGGGTGTAGACCTTAAAATCTTATACACTTCGCGGAAAGGCACCCGCAAGAGCGCCCCTAGCCGCGGATATTTTATAATTTTCTTTCCGCAATCAGATCTTACCTTATGAAAGAAGCCTGTACGTGCGTACAAGCTTTTCCATAAGGTTTAATTTTCGCGAGCAAAAAAGTTCCCTATATTTAATCGTGCGGGAAGAAAATTATAAAAATGATATAATTTGTCGAATAGGTAGTTTCATTGTCATATGCGCCTAAATTGTTATGAAGGGTGCTAAAATGAAAAAAAATTCATGGGAGACGGTGTTCTATGACTGAGAATATTTTGAAACAGGTAAAGGAAAAGTTTTCAAGTAACGCATATAGAGAGGCTGCCAGATTGAAGTGCATCCGTCCTACTTCCGAATTGTTTATTTTGGCAGGAAGGCGGCTCAGCCCGGAGGAGATCGCCGAAAAGTTTTATGCCGTGGAAAGATTTTCGCAGGACGACGAGCTCTCTGCCGTCGGAAAACTTATCGATAACGAACTGTTTGAGACGTTGAACGGAGAGGAGAGGGAAAGGTATATTTTAAACGCTTCCGCATTGTACCGCGAATTGAAAAAGGAAGTTTTAAGACAAAAAAATTTCGGATTGAAAATTTCATAAGGAATTATAGGACTCGCAAGCGTATATTTATGCAATTACGAACGCGCGCAATATTTACGCGTATGCGCGCAGAGAAAGCGAGGTGTTTTTTATTCCGAGGTTTCCTCAAAGCTGGCTGGACGAATTGATGTCGCGATCGGACATCGTATCGGTGTTGGGAAGATATATGTATCTTCAAAAGAAGGGCGCCAAATATTGGGCGTGCTGTCCTTTTCATACCGAAAAAACGCCTTCGTTTGTAGTAAATCCCGACGAACAATATTATCATTGCTTCGGCTGCGGAAAGTCGGGTTCCGTCATAACGTTTTTGATGGAGCACGAAAATATGTCATACGTCGAAGCCGTCGAAACGCTCGCCAATTGGGCGGGCATGGAGGTGCCGGAGTCGGAAAGTCCGGAAGATGCCAAGAGAAGGGAACAGAGGGAAAAACTGCTTTCGGCTACGCGGCTCGCGGCGAAGTACTACTATTCCTGCCTGAAACAAAAGGGAAAGATCGCAGAGGAGTATCTTAAAAAGCGCCGCTTGTCCGAAGAGACCGCCGTTGCCTTCGGCATAGGCTATTCCGCCGACAGATTCGGTCTGAAGGAGTTTATGACGGGGCGGGGCTACTCCGTGGAGACGTTGGAGCAAGCCGGCATTACCGATAAGACGGGCGGCGACAGAATGGAGTCGCGTCTGGTCATACCGATAATCAGCGCCAAAGGGGACGTATTGGGATTCGGAGGAAGAACGCTTTCCCCGGACGTCAAGCCTAAGTACCTCAACACAAAAGGCACGCCGCTTTTCGATAAGCGCAAGACGCTGTTCGGAATGAACCTATATAAAAAGGCGCAGAAGGCGGAAAAATTCGATTCCCTGGTGCTGACCGAAGGGTATATGGACGTTATAAGTCTTCATCAGGCGGGCATCGGAAACGCCATAGCCTCGATGGGAACTTCGCTTACGGAAGAACAATGCAGGGAGATAAAAAAGGCTGCCAATCTCGTCTATGTCTGCTTTGACGGCGACGCTGCCGGAGAAATGGCGACCTGGCGCTCCCTAGACATGCTGCAAAACGCCGGGCTCGAAGTCAAGGTGATGTCGATGCCGGAAGGAATGGATCCCGACGACGTCTGTAAAAGTTACGGCGCCGACGGATTCAGGAAGCTGATCAGCGAAAGTAAGCCGTTGACGGAGTTCAAGATCCGCGAACTTGCCTCCCGTGAAAACCTCGAAACGTTTGCAGGGCGGGAGGCTTTCGCGCTGAAAGCGCTGCCCGTCCTGGACGCACTTTCGCCGATAGGAAGGGACGCGCACATTCAATTGGTGTCGGAACTCAGCAGGCTTTCCGCCGAGAGTATCGAAAACTCTTTGAAGGATTATTCCGTCACCCGGAAGCAGCCGCGGAGAAGCGAATCAAAGCCCAAAGAGGAATCCGTCGAAGAGGTTTCCAAAACCGAACTCAAAAACGGCAGGATGCTTCTGAAAGCCATTCTTGACGGCGCGGACTACGCCGATATCGAGGAGCTCGACGAGGGCTGTTTTGCGCTTCCGGCGCACAGACGCTTATATAACCTTATGCGCTCAAAGCGCGAGCAGGGGATAAAGCTTAGGACGGGGGACTTGTTTACGGAGGAACCGGACGACGCGAAAGAGCTGGAAGCCGTCATTGCTTCACAGGACGGTTACAGCGCCGAGAGTGCCGAAAAAATGTATAACGCCATTGTCTCGGCTATCTTTAAACGCAGAAAAAAGGCGAGGATAGCCGAATTGACGGCAAAGATCAAACTTGCCGACGGAGAAGAAAAAACACGGCTCGAAAAGGAGCTTTTGAAAATTATCAATCTGAGGAAATAGCCGTTCCGACAAAGGAGGAAGCATCGATATGGATACAAATACGGTCGAGAGCAAAATTAAAGCCGAAGCGCAAAAGATCGTCGAAACCCTTCGCGAAAAGGACGTCAGGACGATAAACGAGGAAGAACTGCTGAACAAGCTCGAAAAGTACAACCTCGAACCGCAGGACATCGAACTTATTTATAAAGAGCTCGATGATGCCGGCATAACCGTCGTCGAACAGTCCGCCGCCAAAAACGACAAACTTTTGCAAAAGATCATGTCCGAGGTCAACATCGACGACTCAGTCAAAATGTACCTGAAGGACATAGGACGGGTGCCGTTGTTGACGGCGGAAGAGGAGCTGGAACTTGCCAAAATGATGGCGGACGGCGACGACGAAGCCAAGAAAAAGCTGATTAACGCTAACCTGAGACTGGTTGTCAGCATCGCTAAGCGCTATGTCGGACGGGGCATGTCGTTTCTGGATTTAATACAGGAAGGAAATCTCGGTCTGATGAAAGCCGTAGATAAGTTCGACTACACCCGCGGTTTTAAGTTCTCAACATACGCCACCTGGTGGATCCGCCAGGCTATAACGCGCTCGATAGCCGACCAGGCGCGCACGATAAGAATACCCGTGCATATGGTCGAAACGATCAATAAACTTGTCAAAATTTCCAGAGCGTTGCTGCAAAAACTCGGAAGAGAGCCCACTCCCGCCGAGGTCGCCGAAGCGATGGGCACCACCGAGCAGCGCGTCATCGAAATTCAGAAGATAGCCCAGGATCCCGTCTCGCTGGAAACGCCGATAGGCGAAGAGGACGACTCCCACCTCGGCGATTTCATAGAGGATACTTCCGCGACCGCGCCGATAGACGCAGCCGAAGCTAATATGCTGAAAGAGCAGGTCAACGACATCCTGAACACCCTGCAGCCGCGCGAAGCGATGGTGCTGATTTTAAGGTACGGGCTGAGAGACAACCGCCCGAGGACTTTAGAGGAAGTAGGGAAAGTTTTCAACGTCACCCGCGAGCGTATCCGTCAGATCGAAGCGAAGGCATTAAGAAGATTAAAGCACCCCAACAAGACCAAGAAATTAAAGGACTTTTTGGATAAGTGAAAGAGCTCGACAACCGCTTGAAAGCCATACTTGCGGAAATCGATTGCGAGGCGCTTGCCGATATAGGCTGCGACCACGGCTACATAGGCGTTTCTGCTTTGAAAAGCGGAAGGGCGAAGCGGCTCATCGCTTCCGATATCAGTGAAAAAAGTCTTTCGAAATGCATTCGTCTTGCCGCCTCGGAAGGACTCGGAGAGAAAGTGAAGTTCGTCGTCTCCGACGGCTTCGAAAATATCCGGGACAAAGTCGATACGGCTGTCATAGCGGGGCTCGGGGGCTATGAGATAATAAAAATCCTGGAAAGAGCGAAAAGCTTGAACCGGGTTCCCGAAAAGTTGATTTTGTGTCCCCATCAGAACGCTTCGGAACTTCGGCGATATCTGTCGGGGACGCCCGTGGAGCGCGATTACGTAGTCCGATCGGACTTGAAATTCTACCCCGTTATCGTCATATCGGGAAAGGGAGAACGTTACCTTGAAACCGAATTCGGGTACGGAAAAAATCTGCCTCCTTCAACGGATTTTACCGAAATGCTTTTCCGGCGCCTGAATGTGCTGGACGAGCGCTTCCGGGAAAGGACTATGCCCGAAAAGGTAAAAACAGAGTACGATGAAATAAAGGAGTTGTTATGCCGAAAATAGCCGACGTCATTCATGTAACAGAAAGTTTCGCGCCGCTTGCGTTACAGGAGGAGTACGATAACTCCGGGCTGCAATACGGCGATATACAGCGTGAACTTACCGGGGTAACGGTGACGTTGGATCTCACTCCCGCCGTCGCGAGCGAAGCCGTAAGGCGCGGCGACAACCTGATTATTTCCCATCACCCGAGTCTGTTTCATCCCGTTTCGGCGATAGATACGTCCAAACCCGAACTCAAAGCCGTCGAAATTTGTATCCGGAACGGCATCGCCGTCTATGCGGCGCATACCAACGCCGACAAATGTAAGGGCGGTCTGAACGACCATATAATAAAGATGCTCGGCGCCGAGGCGCTTCCTTTTGAGGAAGGAAAGGAGCTTCCCCGCTTTGCCGTATTGAAGGAGGCGGTCTCACTGAGGGAGTTTGCCCGCATTGTTTCCGAGAAACTATCCGATGAGGGGGTGCGCTTTGTCGGAGACCCCGAAAAGAAGATTTCAAAGTTCGCCGTCATCACCGGCGGAGGCGGCGACCTTGAAGCGCTTCAAGCGGCAAAAGCGGGCGGCGCAGACGTTTTTTTGTCGGGAGATTTCAAATATCATGTCATTAGGTTTGCAAAAGACGCCGGTTATGCTATAATATCGTTCGGGCATTACGAGAGCGAGCGCCCGTTTATCGGACTTGTCGCCGATAAGCTGCGCGCTCAGGGCTTCGAAAACGTCCGTGAGGCGGAATGCCTCGAAAATCCTTATTACTCGGAGGGTCGTATATGAAAATGAATATTCCTGCGATGCTCGAATATCAGGCGTCCGATCAGATAATTTACAAGGCGGAACAGGCTTTTGCAGGCAGCGTCGAAAACCGCAGATATGCGGCGGTGCAGGCTAAAATAGCCGAGCTCAGGCAGGCGGTTATCAAAATGGATAAAGACGCTTTAGAAGCGCGCCGCGAAATAGAAAAGAGAGAAACTCAGTGCGCAGAAATCACCTCGGAGCTTCAGGAAGGGCTGGAAATAGGCGACGAGCAGGAGCTTTCGGAGGTCAAACGTCACGAAGATATGCTCCGCGAATACGAAACGACCGTCGACCGCATCGAAAAGGACGTCAATAAATTTTTAAGGCGCTTAGAGGAAATCGAGCACGAAGTCAAAATCGCTCTTCAACAGATGAAAAAGTGCACTGCCGAGCTGGAAAGCAGCAAGGCGGTGCTTGCAAATAAGCGCACGGAGATGCAGAACGAGCTTAAAGAAGAGGTGATGAAGCGCAGAGCCATTCAACAAAAGCTCGATCCGAAGGAGCTTGAAATTTATAAGAAGGTCAGAAAGGAAAACATTCGCCTGCCGATCTTGGTGGAGTACTCCGACGGCGTCTGCAGAGCCTGCGGAATGCATGTCGAGCATGACCTTCACGGCAAATTGAAGGAGTCCGGCGATATCGCCGAATGCCCCAATTGCAGAAGAATATTGTATCTTAAATAGGCTTACGCCCGCATATAATATACCGCTTCGGAGGCGGTATGTTGTTTGTAAAAATGAACGGCTTGGGGAACGATTACCTCTTTATTGACGGCGAAAAAGTTCCCGAAAACCAATTAAAGTACCTTGAAACGCACATAAAGGAGCTTGCACCCCGGATATCGGACAGACATTTCGGCGTCGGCGGAGACGGCGTCGTCATCATCTATGCCTCACGCTCGCAGGACGCGGAAATGCTGATATTCAATGCCGACGGCTCTCTCGGAAAGACCTGCGGGAACGCTTTGAGGTGCGTCGGAAGATATCTTTCCCTGAAACACCCCGGGAAAAGGTACTTCCGCGTCGGGACTTCCTCGGGTGTTTCGGAGATCACCGTTTCGGAGGAGAGTGTCGAAGCGACGCTGTCGAAAGCGGTTTTTCTCGGCAAAAAGGAGGGCGCTTATTTCGTGAATGTCGGAAATCCGCATGCCGTCATAGTTTCTGAAAGCCTTTCCGATACGAATTTTTCGCTTGCCGAAGAGATGACGAGGGTTTACGACGTCAATGCCGAACTCGTCCGCCCCGAAAGCGACAATTCGTTTACGATGCGCGTGTCCGAACGGGGAAGCGGTGAAACGCTGGCTTGCGGCTCCGGTGCCGCGGCTGCTGCAGCTGTTTTAAACAAACTCGGGCTGAAAAAATTTCCGATGACCGGGAGGCTTAAAGGCGGCGAACTGACAATAGACATTAACTCCGGCGGAGTGCTCTCGATATCGGGCGCCGCAGAGATAAATTATACAGGAGAGATAGATATATTCCGTTATGGTCAAATTAAACGACAACTTTTTTAAATTAAAAGAAAGCTATTTGTTTTCGACAACCGCACGAAAAATCAGAGAGTATTCGGCGGCGTTTCCCGATAAACCCGTTATCAGAATGGGTATCGGAGACGTCACTATTCCGTTGATCCCCGAGGTCGCCGACGCCATTGCCGAAGCCGGAAAGGGTATGGCGACGAAGGAAGGCTTCCACGGATACGGCGACGAGCAGGGCGCGGCTTTTTTACAAGACGCCATCGCCGCTTATTACCTCAGGAAGGACGGCGTGGCGCTGAAAAGACAGGAGATATTTATCTCCGACGGCGCCAAGTCCGACGTGGCAAACTTCACCGATCTTTTTTCCGACGACAACGTCATAGTCATTCCCGACCCCGTCTATCCCGTCTATCTGGATTCCAACATGATGCTCGGAAGAAAGATAGTTTTTATCGACGGTAACAGGGAAAACGGCTTTTTGCCGATGCCGTATGAGGGGCTTGAGGGAGATATAGTCTATCTATGCTCTCCGAATAACCCGACGGGCGCAGTCTATAACCGCGAGCAGCTGAAAACGTGGGTGGATTTTGCCAATAAAAACGGCATGATCATACTCTTTGATGCCGCTTACGAATGCTTTATCGGCGACGAAACGCTGCCGCACTCCATCTTTGAAATCGAAGGCGCAAGAAAGTGCGCGGTGGAGTTCTGCTCCCTTTCGAAGACGGCGGGATTCACTGGTACGCGCTGCGGTTACACCATCGTTCCCGAGGAACTTGTCATCGACGGGCACAGCCTCAATAAAATGTGGCTGAGGCGGCAGACGACGAAGTATAACGGTACTTCCTATGTCGTACAGAAGGGCGCCGAAGTCGTCTTCACCGAAAAGGGAATGGCAGAGTGCATGAAAAACATAGCTTATTACAAGGAAAATGCCAAAATCATGGCTAAGACGCTGGATGAACTCGGCATCTGGTACTCGGGCGGCGTCAATTCCCCTTATATCTGGTTTGAATGCGGCATGGATTCATGGCAGTTTTTCGACATGCTCTTAAACGAGATACAGGTGGCGGGCACGCCCGGCTCCGGCTTCGGTAAGTGCGGAGAAGGCTATTTCAGACTGACCGCGTTCAATACTCACGAAAACACTCTCGAGGCGATGAAGAGGTTCAAAAAGCTTCTCGCCAAATAATACGGAGGTAAAATATGTCTGTTACAATATTGGTAGGCGCGCAATTCGGCGACGAAGGGAAGGGTAAAATCGTAGACTACCTTTCCGATAACATGGATATGGTGGTGCGTTTCCAGGGAGGCGACAACGCCGGACACACCGTCGTCAACGAGTCGGGCTCCTTTAAATTGCACCTTGTGCCGTGCGGTATCTTCAAAAAGGGCTGCAAAGCCTTCAACGGTACCGGAATGGTGATAAACCCCGACGAGCTGATTAAAGAATTGACGGAGATAGAGTCGAAAGGCGTAGATACTTCAGAGCTCTATATAAGTGAAAGGGCAATTATCCTGATGCCTTACCATATTGCGCTGGATTCGGCGTCGGAAGCCACCGGAAAGACGGGTATAGGCACTACAAAGCGCGGTATAGGCTACGCCTACGCCGACAGGGCAAGGCGCAACGCCATGAGATTTGAAAACCTCAAAGACATCGGCTACCTGAAAAAACGCCTGGAAGCCGTCATGCCTACCATAAACGCCGAGCTGACAGCCAAAGGAGTCAGAGAGTATACCGTCGAGGAAATCTACGAAAAAGCCGTATATTGGGCTGAAACGCTCGGCAAACGAATCGTTGAGCCTGTTTCATTTGTCAACAACGCCATCAACAGAGGCGAAAATATTCTTTTCGAAGGTCAATTGGGCGCGATGAAGGATATCGACCTCGGCATTTATCCTTACGTCACTTCATCGAATCCCGTAGCGGCATACGCCGCCGTTTCCGCAGGCTTCCCGGTAAAAAAGATAGACGAGATAGTGGGCGTCATGAAAGCGTTCACTTCAGCTGTCGGCGACGGTCCCTTCCCGACGGAGATGAACGACGAGATGTCGGACGGATTCCGTGGCACAGGCAACCAAATTGACGATGAATTCGGTGCAAGAACAGGCAGAGCGAGAAGGCTCGGATGGCTTGATCTTCCGATAGTCAGGTTTGCTGCAACCGTCAACGGCTTCACTTCGATAGCCGTCTGCAAGGTGGATAAGTTGGATACTTACGAAAAAATCAAGGTATGCGTCGGTTACAAGCTGGACGGCAAGGAGATCGACTATATGCCTTCGGCAACCGATCTGTACAGAGTCGAACCGGTATATAAAGTTATGGATGGTTGGAAAACCTCTACAAAAGGTATCCGTAGCTACGAAAATCTTCCTGAAAACGCAAAGAAGTATATTGAACTTATCGAAGATTATACCGGTGTAAAAGTCAAATATATCGGAGTGGGCCCCGCCCGCGACGAAATTATTGTCAAAGAATAACCGCTCTGAAAAATCCCGAACTTTTTACGAGGCGTTTTTCCGACGCCTCTTTTTTATTTATTAATTAATAAATAGCTTGAAAAGGCTTTATAGCTATGCTATAATTTTTTCATACAGCACACTAATATTTCCGGAGGAATCATGTTTAATTATTGGAATAACGGCAAAATATATAACGTCAACAGCATTCCGAGATATGCCTCGGGCTTCCCTATAAACGAATCCGGCATTTATAAAACATTGAGTCTTAACGGTAAATGGCGCTTTAAATTTTTGAAAAGCGCTCTCGAAGTACCCGCCGACTTCGGTTCTGCCGACTTCGACGTTTCCGATTTCGACTATATCGACGTTCCGAGCGAATGGCAGATAAAGGGCTACGACACCCCGATTTATACAAATATCAAATATCCGTACGCGATCGAAGCGATAATGCTTCCCGTCGTGCCGCACATTCATCCCGACAAAAACTCCGTCGGGCTTTACAGCCGCGAGTTTGTCGTCGATGAGGGCGGAGACAATGTCTTTTTGCACTTCGGAGGCATCAATTCCGCCGCCGAGATCTACGTAAACGGTAATTTTGTCGGCTATTCGGAGGACTCCTTCGATTTTCAGGAGTACGACATAACCAAGTACGTCCGTTTCGGCGAAAACCGTCTGGACGTCATCGTGTTCAGATACACGACGGGCTCTTACCTCGAAGACCAGGACATGTGGCGCCTTTCCGGTATTTTCCGCGACGTCACGCTTGTCTACAAGCCGAAAGTCGAAATCTCGGACATGTATTTCAAGTCGGAGCTTTCCGACAACTTCGATTTTGCTTACTTTAAAGGTAAAATCGACATCTCGTCGAAGGGACAGCGATTGAAACACGCAAAACTTATCGTCAGCTTGTCGGAGTACGGTTCGCCCGATGAAATTTACAGAGAGGAAATTCCGATGGGTGAAATCGAGGACGGGAAGCGGTTTACCGAGACAATAGAAAAGCGGATAGACGGCGTAAAACTGTGGTCGCACGAACACCCGAATCTTTATCAGATCAAGGTCGAGTTGAGGGACGGAAGCTGCTTTATCGACAGAAGGTGCTGCTCTTTCGGATTCAGAAAAGTGGAGATACAGCCGATGAAGGGCGGAAGGGGACCGTTTATTCTTTTAAACGGCAAACCGCTGAAATTCGCCGGCGTCAACCGCCACGAATTCCACCCCGAATACGGTCATGCCGTCACGAAGGAGCTTATAGAGGAAGATCTTAAAATCTGCCTCAGAAACAACATCACCGCCATCCGCAACTCCCACTATCCCAATCAGCCGATATTCTACGAACTGTGCGACCGCTACGGCATCCTGGTGATATGCGAAAACAACCTTGAAACGCACGGGCTTTCCTTTATGATCCCGCGCGGCAGCAAACGCTGGACGGAACAGTGCGTTTACCGTATGCGGAACATGGTCAATACATATAAAAATCATCCCTGCATCGTGTCGTGGTCGCTCGGGAACGAGTCGGGAAGAGGGAAAGCGTTTGTGAAAATGCGCGAGGCGGCTCTGGAAATAGACGACACCCGCTTCATTCATTACGAAGCCGATACCACCGGTTGGGTCAGCGACGTCATGAGCGAGATGTACGCCAATTGTAACAAAATGCCGCTTATCGGCGAAAACAAACCCGTCATGCACGGCTCTTATATTTATAATGCGATAGGCGTAAGATATTCCCCCGAAAAGTATAAAAATCTTCCGTTCATGCAATGCGAGTACGCCCACTGCATGGGGAACGCGCTCGGAAACTTTTCCGACTATTGGGACAACTTCAAAAAGTACGACCGCCTGGCGGGAGGTTTCATCTGGGACTTTGCCGACCAAGCCATCAAATACGTCAACAAGGACGGCGTGACGGAGTGGCGTTACGGCGGCGACTTCGGCGACAAGCCCAACAACGGCAACTTTGCCTTTAACGGCATTCTCCGCGGCGACCGCAGTCCCAATCCCGCTCTCTACGAGGTAAGAAAACAGCACCAGCAAGTCGATATCGCGCTGATGGAAGGGAATAAGATAGGCTTTTACAACAGATACATGTTCACCGACCTCAGCGAATTCGACCTTGTCAAGGAGCTTTACGTCAACGGCGTCGAGGTGGCTTCCGAAAAGACGGCGATGCCCGAAGTCGCTCCCGGCACGATGAAGACGGTGGATTTGAACCTTGCCGCCGATCCGTCCGGTTCCGACGAAGTCTTCCTGGTTGTCAATCTCGTCACGAAAGAGGACAAAGTTTACGCTCCCGCGGGACATGTCGTGGCGTACGAGCAGCTGAGACTCAGTTCCTACGATTTCAGGCTCCCCGAGGTCAAAGGCGGCGCATATTTCGAAGAATCCGATATCGAAATCGACGTTCATTTCGGCGACGCCATGGCGATAATAGACAAAAAGTCGGGCGAGATCATCAGCATCAGCAAAGGGGGCAGCGAGAAGTTGAAAGAGCGCTTCCGTCCCCTTTTCCACCGCGCCACGATAGATAACGACAGGCTGCCGCAGGTGGATATACCGATAGCCAAGTGGTATATGGGCGTAGACAAATTCTACCGTGCCGAGAAGCGTCTCAGAGTCAGACGCCTCAATGTCTTCACCAACGACGGCAAAGTTTCCGTCGCGATAGACTGGAGAATGCCGCATGTAAAGGAATTAAGGACACTTTACCGCTTTAACGGCGACGCCACCATAGATGTTGAGATGAGTCTTGTTCCGCGTGCCGAAATGGAGCGCTACGGCTTTACTTTCGCCCTCCGCGACGGCGTGGACGGCGTCGAATTCTACGGCAAAGGTCCATTCGAAAATTATTGCGACAGGGCAACGGCAGCGCTTATCAAAAAGTATTCCGGCTCGGCGGAGGAGTTCCTGCACGACTATCTCTATCCGCAGGAGAACGGCAATCATACCGAAGTCAGGTGGCTGAAAGTAGGAAAAGAAAACGGCATAGAAGTGCTGGCTAACGAAAAACCCTTCGAAATGAGCGTGCATCCCTATACGTTGGAAATGCTGAGGGAAGCAAAGCACCTTCATGAACTGGGAAGCCTCGACTACCTCACCGTCAACATCGACGGCGCACAGCGCGGAGTGGGCGGCGATACCCCCGGTATGGCGGTTCTGAAGAAAAAATACAAGATACTGCCCGGTACGCAGCAGAGCCTCAAATTCAGGCTGATTTTAAAATAACATGCGCGGACTTGCTTTGGAAGGGGGAGGCGCCAAGGGCGCGTTTCATGTCGGAGCGCTGGACGCCTTTTTCGAAAGAGGCTACCGCTTTGACATGATTATGGGCACCTCCATCGGCGCGCTGAACGGCGCGATGGTTGCGGAGGGCGAATTCGACACGCTGAAACGGCTGTGGGAGCAGGCTGCAATTTCCAAGGTGGCGGATCTGGACGACATCAAGTTCGAGCAGCTGATGAAAGGGGACTACGACAGGGAGCTTATCATCTACCTAGTAAAGAAGGCGCGGCAGGCGATTTCCGGACGCGGACTGCCGATGGACAAAGTGAGATACCTGGTCGACAAATACGTCGACGAACAGAAACTGCGCTCTTCCGATATCGATTACGGTTTGGTGACGGTCTCCGTTTCGGACGGCTGGAAACCGCTCGAACTGTTCAAAGACGAAGTGCCGGAAGGAATGTTGAAGGAGTATATTCTGGCTTCGGCATACTTTCCGCTCTTTAACCGCCCGGAAATAGGCGGCAAGCGCTTCATCGACGGCGGTATGTATAACAACTGCCCCGTAAATCCGCTGATACGCCGCGGAGCAAGCGAAGTCGTCGCCATCAGGACGGGGAGCAACATGCCTTCCGTCAAGGTGGTGGACAGGACGGTAAAAGTGCTCTACGTAGAGCCGTCGGAGTCGCTCGGCAGCACCATAGACCTCAGGAAAGAGCGCGTCGGGTATAACGTCAGACTCGGCTACTTCGACGCGTTACGGGCGATTGACAACCTTGCGGGGGTGAAATATTACATCGAGCCCGTCACCGTAGCCGAAGCGTTGAGGTTTGCCGAAAGCCTCGACGGCGCCGTCGAAGACGCCGTCAAAAAAGTGCTGAAAGTTAGGGGCGGCAGGCGCAGGCTGATTGCCGCATTGATGGAAGCCGCGAAAGAAGAACTTAACCTTCCCGGGAATCTCGACGCCGCCGAAACACTCCTTGCCGTATTGGAGTATGCGGCGGAAAAAAGCGGGGTAGAGAGATTTATGCGCTACTCTCTTCCCGAGTTTTTCGGCGCATTGAAGGAAAAATGGAAGCCCGACAGCGGGGATGCGACGCGCTCGTACGCCATAGCGGCTGCTATAATGAACAATATTACCCTTCGAAGAGAGGATTGAAATGGAAAATCATTCCGAACGGGCTCTGCCCGAAGAAAAACCCGGCGAGCAAGTTGAAAAGCTTGCCGCTGAAAGCGGAAATATCGAAAACGGCAAGACGGCTCAAGGTGAGACTCCCGCGCCCGAATCGGGAAAGCAAAAGGCGTGGAGAATTGCAAAAACGCTTGCAAAGCGGTGGTTTATCGACGCTTTTTCGGGTATGGCTCAGGGCTTGTTCTGCACCCTTATCGCCGGCACCATTCTGGCGCAGATAGCCGGTTGGATATTGCTTTCGGAAACCGAGGCGGGTCAAGCCGTCGGAAACTTCGTGAACGCCGTAGCCAACATAGCAAAAGCGCTGATGGGAGCGGGAATAGGCGTGGGGATCGCTCACGCATTGAAAGCCAACAAATTAGTAATGTTTTCTGCCGCTGTAGCGGGACTTGCGGGCGCATTCTCCGACCGGATCATAGCGGGCGAGTTCGCGGCAAGTTTTGCTCCTGGAAACCCGATCGGCTCCTACATCGTTTCGCTGGTTGCTACCGAGATAGGTATGCTGATAGCCGGAAGAACGGGGGTGGATATCGTCGTCGTGCCGCTCGGAATGATGGTAGTGGCGATGCTTTCGCTGTTCGTGGCGTATCCCTTTATTTTATTTTTCGACCTGGTTGCCGAGGGAATAGCTCTCGCAACGGGTATCGCCCCCGTTTCGATGGGAATAATAATAGCGGTGGTCATGGGAATATTGCTGACCCTTCCCACCTCTTCCGCCGCTATATGGCTGGTTGTCGCGGGCGGAGCGATGGCGGAAAACGCCGACATGATGCTCGCGGGTGGGGCAGCCGTAGTGGGCTGCGCCGCGCACATGGTAGGATTTGCCGTGCTCAGTTTCAGGGAAAACGGCTTCGGTGGGTTGATAGCACAGGGGATCGGTACTTCGATGCTGCAAATTCCGAACCTCATGCGTCACCCGATAATCCTGGTGCCGCCGATAGTCGCTTCCGCCGTGGTGGGACCGCTCTCGACCGCCGTGTTCGGGTTGAGATGTACTCCCGCAGGCGGGGGAATGGGCACTTCCGGCTTGGTAGGGGTCTTCGGCGTGATAGACGCTTCGGCAGGGGTCATTCCCGATTGGAAGATAGCCCTCGGAATAGTGCTTTTAATGTTTGTTATCCCCGCCGTTATCTGTTTTGCGCTAAGCGAAATCATGCGTAAAAAGGGGTGGATAAAGCCCGATTATCTGAAACTTAACTTATAACGATGACGAAATTGATTTTATTGGACAGTAACTCCCTCATGAACCGCGCCTTCTATGCGCTGCCGCCCCTCGAAAATAAAAAGGGAGTGGTAACCAACGCCGTTTACGGCTACCTTACGATGTTTTTGCGGCTCATCGAGGACGAAAAGCCCACCCACGTGGCGGCTGTTTTCGACGTTCACGCGCCCACTTTCCGCCACGGCATGTACGACGGCTATAAGGCGACCAGAAAGCCGATGCCGGAGGAATTACGCCCGCAGATACCTTTAATGCATGAAATATTGTCCGCAATGGGGGTGAAGATCGTCGAAAAAGAGGGATATGAAGCCGACGACGTCATCGGAACGCTCGCAAAGCGTTTTAAAGTGCCTACCGTCGTCGTCAGCGGCGACAGGGACGTATTGCAGTTGGTGGACGAAAATATTACCGTCTTTCACACCAGGCGGGGCGTCACCGACGTCAAAGTTTACAACCCCGAAACCTTGTCCGAGGAGGGGTTCACTCCTCGGAAAATCATTGAATACAAGGCGCTCCGCGGGGACGCGTCCGATAATATTCCGGGCTGCCCGGGCGTCGGCGAAAAGACGGCAATGAGTCTTCTTGACGAATACGGAAGCGTCGACGGCGTTTACGCCAATATCGATGAAATCAAGGGAAAACTTCGGGAGAAACTGGCGTCCTCCAAGGAACTTGTGGAGCTGTCGAAGAAGCTTGCGACAATAAACACTTCCTCCCCGGTGGAGTGCACGCTCGAAGAGCTCGCATTCCGACCGGTGTACGGCGAAAAGTTCGTCTCACTCATGAACGAGTTGGAATTTTTTAAACTTCTGCCGCGTTTTACCGGCGAAGCCGTGAAAAAACCGCAGCCCGCGAGTAAGCCGAAAGAGGACTTTTCTGACGTCCCCGAAGAGGAAACGCTGCCGTTTGCTGCCGAAACCAAAAACTATGAAACAGTAAGTTTGGGTACCTTAGACGAGATAAAAGGTATCCTGAACTCCGTAAAAGATAAAATTTTCATAGACCTCGGAGACTCACCTTGTTTTTCGACGGGCGACGGAAAAGAATACCGCATAAATATCTCCGAATCCCTCTTTTCGGAAGGAGTTGACTACTCCGACGCCGTGGCGTCTTTCAAAGAGGTTTTGTCGGACGGCTCCGTCGGAAAACTTTTTTTCGACGCCAAGGAAAAGTTCGACATCTTCAAAAAAGCGGGCATTGACGTAAGAGGAAAAGTCGACGACCTCTTACTGAAATCCTATCTTATAAACTCCAATTACAGTTACAAAAACTTTGACGACCTCAAAAATGCGTCGGGTTACGGTTCGGGCGCCGCGGCGGCGGCTTTCGATATCGACGAAGCTCTGTCCCGGGAGCTTGAAAAAAAGGATCTCGGAAGGCTCTATAACGATTTGGAACTTCCGTTGGAGAGGGTGCTTTTCGGAATGGAGAAGGTGGGATTCAGAGTCGATACGGCGGTGCTTAACGCGCTTTCCGAAAGATACAACACCGAATTGAAGTCTTTGACGGAAGAAATTTACGAAAGTGCGGGCGAGCGTTTCAATATCAACTCGCCGCAGCAGCTCGGGAGCATATTATTTGAAAAACTCGGGCTTCGGCACGGCAAAAAGACGAAGGGAAAGACGGGCTACTCCGTCGCCGCGGAGATATTGGAAGAGCTCGATCACCCGTTGGTGACGCTGATATTGCGCTACCGCCGCATCAAAAAATTGCACTCCACCTATATCGAGGGCATTCGTCCGCTGATACAAAAGGACGGCAGGGTGCACACCGTCTTCAAGCAATGTCTGACGACGACGGGAAGGCTGTCGAGCACAGAACCCAACCTTCAGAACATCCCCGTCCGCACAGCCGAAGGACGGGAAATAAGGAAAATGTTCGTGCCGGGAGAGGGGAATATACTCGTCTCCGCCGACTATTCGCAGATAGAGCTGAGGCTCCTTGCCCATTTCAGCGGCGATCCCGAACTGACTAAGGCTTTTAACCGCGGCGAAGACATCCACGCGCTGACGGCGTCGAAATTTACGGGAGTGCCGCTCGAAGCGGTGACAAATGAGATGCGAAGGAGCGCAAAAGCCGTCAATTTCGGCATAATTTACGGAATAAGCGCCTTCGGGCTTGCCAAAAACATCGGCTGCCACCCGAAGGAAGCGCAGCGCTTCGTCGACAAGTACTTCGAGACCTATCCGCTGGTAGCCGAATATATGGACTCCAACGTAAAGTTTGCAAAGGAGCACGGCTATATAAAGACTCTTTTGGGGAGGATAAGGTATTTTCCGGAGCTCCGCTCCCCGAACAGAAACATCCGCGCCTTCGGCGAGCGCGCCGCAATGAACATGCCTCTTCAGGGCTCTGCGGCGGACATCATGAAACTTGCCATGCTGAAAGTCGACGAGGCTCTGAAAAAGGGCGGTTACCGCGCCGAAACGATATTGCAGGTGCATGACGAACTGGTGCTGGATTGCCCGAAGGAAGAGGCGGAGGAAGTCAGAAAACTTCTGAAAGAGTGCATGGAAAACGTCGTCCGATTGAATGTGCCGCTGATTGCCGAAGCGAAGTCGGGCGCCGATTGGTACTCGGTGGAGTAAGGTGGGCTCGATGCGGGTGGCGTTGACGGGCGGTATAGGCTCCGGGAAAAGTTACATAATGAAGATTTTCGAGTCTCTCGGCGCAAAAACAGTCTACGCCGACAGGCTGAACTCCGAACTGATGGAGGACGAAGAGTATTTAAAAGGGCTCGAAGAGCTCTTTCCGGACTGCTTTTCGGGCGGCAAACCCGATAAAAGGGCGATAAGAGCGCGGATATTTTCTTCGGAAGAGGAAAGAAAAAAACTGAACGCCTACGCCCACCCGAAGATATTGAAAAAAATGGCGGAAGCTTTGTCCGGGGAGGGCGTCACCGTTTGCGAGATACCTCTCCTCAAGGAGAGTAACGCCCGGGACATTTTCGACAAAGTCATCTGTGTGACGGCTCCGGACGAGGTGAGAAGGAAGCGGATTGCCGAGCGTGACGGCGTTTCCGAGGAAGAAGCCATGAGCGCCATTGCCGCGCAGTCGGACGAAAGGGAATATCTCCGTGAAGCCGATTTTATCATAGTTAACGTGGGCGATCCGACGGCGGAGGTCGGTAAAATTTATGACGCATTATGCGCGAAAGAGTAATTCTGCATTGTGATCTGAATAACTTTTACGCCTCCGTGGAGTGCGTGCTTCACCCCGAGCTGAAAGGGCTTCCGATTGCCGTTTGCGGCGACCCCGAAAAACGGCACGGCATCGTGCTCGCTAAAAACAACCTCGCAAAAGCCGCCGGCGTCAAGACAGCCGAAGCCATCTGGCAGGCAAAGAGGAAGTGCCCGGAGCTGGTTGTGGTGCCGCCTACATATTCAGAGTACGTCAAATATTCGAAGCTCGTCAAAAATATCTATTTATCCTATACTTCCGAAGTGGAGAGCTTCGGTCTTGACGAGTGCTGGCTGGATGTCACCGGTTCCGGGAAGCTGTTCGGAACAGGAACGGAGATAGCCGAAAGTATCAGGAAAAGAGTCAAAGAGGAGACGGGCGGACTGACCGTTTCGATAGGCGTTTCTTTTAACAAAATTTTTGCAAAACTCGGCTCCGACTTAAAAAAGCCCGACGCCATCACCGAAATAAACCGCTTAAACTATAAAGAGGTGGTCTGGCGGCTAAATGTCGGGGAAATGCTCTATATAGGCGGCGCAACTGCGGAAAAATTGCGTACGCTCGGAATAAGTTCGATAGGGGAGCTTGCCTCGGCAAATCCCTCGATGATAGAACGACATTTCGGAAAAAACGGACTGAAAATGCTGGAAAATGCCCGCGGGGAAAACTCCGAGCCGGTAAAATCGTATTACGATAAGAGCCTTCCGGAGTCCGTGGGACACGGCATGACGACGCCGGAGGACGTCAGGTCGGTCAAAGAAGCCGAAAAAGTCATCTATGCCCTTTCGGAAATGACGGCGTTTCGTCTGAGAAGTTACTCTCTTAAAGGTTCGACGGTATCGGTAGATCTGAGAAGCTCCGATTTAAAGCACTTAACGCGGCAAGGCAAGACGCCTTCCGTCACCGATTCCGCCGACATGATCGCCGAAACGGCAATCGGTCTGATGAACGCCTCGTATAACTTCAAGACGATGCCGCCTCTCAGAACTATTACGATTTCGGTATCCAAATTGTACTCTTCGGGAGACTTAATTCAGGGTTCGCTATTTGATGAGGACGACTCCAAAAACAGTAAGCTCGATAAATCCATCGACAATCTCCGCACCAGGTTCGGTTTCGGAGTAGTTAAGCGCGGCGTAAATCTGGATAACGAAAACTCCCCGAAAACCGATGACGACGATTTCCTTCCGTTCGACAGGCGCGGCGGGCGTCCCGACGACAAAGAATAAACCCCGCCGCATTTTATCCGGATGCGGAGGGTCATAAAGATTGCATATATCCGAAATATATTGTAATATTATAATATCTTATAATTAAATCATAATATAGAGGAGGCATCCGAAATGTGCATTATAACCATTACCATTTATAACGATCTCGTCAAAAAACGCGTCAGAGTCGAAAACGCCTGGTCGCAGATAGACGTACAATTAAAACAGCGTTACGACCTCATTCCGAACATGGTGGAGACGGTGAAAGGCTACGCGGCGCACGAAAACGAGACGTTGACGGAAGTGACAAGGGCACGTGCGTCGGTGGGCGGAGCCAAGACCCCGGAAGAAGCCATCAAAGCCAACAACGAGCTTTCCGGAGCGCTGTCGAGACTGTTGGTAGTCGCCGAAAGATATCCCGACCTCAAAGCCAACGCCAACTTCATGAACCTTCAGAACAAGCTGCAGGATCTGGAAAAGGATATAGCCGTTTCAAGGCAGTTTTATAACGACACTGCGATGAAGTACAACGAAAAGAGGCAATCCTTCCCCGCCAACATAGTCGCGAAAATCTTTAAATTCACCGAAAAGCCCTACTTCGAGATAGAGGAAGCTCAAAGGGAAGCGCCTCAGGTCAAGTTCTGATATATGAAACGGGTAATAACTCTTTCGGTTGCGGCGGCGATAATTATATTGATGTTGTTGCTGTCGGGCTGCAACGCCAAAACCGAGATATGGCTTAAAAACGCGGAAATTGACGCCACCCTCCGAGAGGACGGTTCTGCCGTAGTTTCGGAGCGCTGGGAAGCCGTCGTCGACTCCTCTTCGGAACTCAAAAACGTCTACAAAACGCTAGAAGTCGAAAAGGACTTCGATTTCAACGCCTTCAAGGAAAGTTTCGAGGTAACCAACGCTTCCGGAGAAGAAGTTCGGGTCATAGATATCCGCGACATGGCTTCCGCTCCCGAACATATCGACCCGGACGATTATTCCGGGGAGTTTGCATACGTTTACCGCTATACAAACGGCACGGTGGAGCTCGGGGTCTTTTTCGAACCTGTTTCTTCCGCCGTTAAAGACTATACCTTTTCTTATACGCTCGAAAACGCCGTGACGGGCGCCGAGGACGTCGCCGACTTCTATTGGGCTGAGTTCGGAAGCGATTTTCAGATGTATATCGAAAACTTTTCGGCGGAAATAACTCTCCCCGGGACGAATACGGCGGACGACGAAAACACCAGGTTCTGGCTGCATATCGACAACGCCGAGGAATCCGACTCTTTCGTCACCGAGGACAAGAAAATCCGCTTCGAGGCTAAAGGCATAACCCCCAATCCCGAAGCCGAAAACGGTATATTGATAGAGACAAGGGTGCTTCTTAAGAAGGACTTATTCGGCTCTTTGGAAAAGCGTTCCGCCCTGACATTCGCTTCGATAACGGCGCAGGAAAACGCCGAATACGAGGCGTATTTAGCCGAAATCAAACGAGAAAATGCCATCTATATCGTGCTTTTGGTGGTAGGGATCCTGTTTGTATTGGCAGGCGTCGGGGTCTTCGTCTACTTCAGATTTTTCTTTAAGCGTTACAAAAAGGATGACTATCCTCCCTATGTCAGGGAGATCCCCGCCGACTCTTCCGCTGCAGAGATGGGATACTTTTTCTATCACTATTCGGGCGGCGGCGATGCGGCGAAGAACAGAAGCAAGATGATTTCTGCGACCATCATGGAATTAGCACGCCGCGAGATAGTCGAGTTCATTCCTTCCCAAGATGAAAAAACCGACTGTTCGCTCAGAATAAGGGAAATTTCCGAGGCGGAACTTAAAGACATGAAGGGGCACGAAAAAGCCGTTTACAACATGCTTTTCAAGGCGCAGACTTCTCTCGGCAAAGCCTTCACGATGGATGAATTCAGCGACTACGCGAAGCGCTCCGAACAGATTGTCGCCGCCGATATCCGAGCGTTTGCCGTCTCGGCTTCCGCCGGCTACAAAAAAGGCGGCTACTTTGGCGCCATACCCAAAAATTACGGCTCCGTAACGGGGTTGTTAAGCTGTGCCGCGGCGTTCATGCTTTATATGCTCTATCCTCAGTTCATCATGATGATAATCGGGCTTGCCATATTCGGAATTTCGATGTTCGTCTTTACTCCGATGTGCCCGAAGCTCAACAAGAAAGGGGTGGCAAAATACGCCGAATCTCAGGGGTTGAAGGACTATATGTTGGAATTTTCCAACCTCAAAGAGTATGAAATTCCGCAATTGAGGCTTTGGGAAGAATATATGGTCTACGCCACGATGATGGGTATCTCCGAAGAGGTGGTCAAAGAATTGAAGGCGGTGTATCCCGAGTTCGGGAAAATCGATTCCTCTTATACTTCGGGCTCTCTCGGAAGAAGTTATCTGATGACCTATGTCGCGTTCTCATCGGTGCGCGCCGGCGGGTTCGATATTTCGAAACATATCGACGCGACCTTCAACGCCATGCAGTCGACGATTGCGGCACTGAGACCTTCTTCGGGAAGTCATTCCGGAGTCAGGTTCAGCGGTCGCGGCCGGGGCGGCGGCGGATTCCGCGGCGGCGGAGGAGGAGGTTTCCGCGGCGGCGGCGGCTTCAGATAATTTAACGCAGACAGACCTTTGACAGGGTTTAAGCGCATACGTCCGTATGCGCTTTTTGCGTGCTTTCGCGAACGACTATTTTTTTGAAAATTCGCTTTTTCGCTATTGAATATTTCGACCTTTTATTATAAAATAAAGCTACGATATTTTTTCGGAGGTTTTTTATGGCGGGTGCCATCATAGGTTATTGCATTTTGGGTATCGTATTGTTGCTTATCGTCGTCATGGTGGTAAGGGCGCTCCTTCAAAAGAAGCCCGACCCGGGGAAGTCCGATTACTCCCCCGCGGATATATCCGCCGACGCCGTCGCCGAAAAGCTGGCGGGCGCAGTCAGAATCCGTACGGTCACTATGCCCGATAACGACTGTGACGGCAGCGTTTTTTACGAGTATCAGCGCTATTTGGAGGAGACTTTTCCGCTGGTAGCCGCTGCCGCCGAAAAGACATTGATCAATAAATATGCCGTCATCTATGCCGTAAAAGGCTCAGACGAAAGCCTTCTCCCCGCCGCCGTTCTGGCGCATCAGGACGTCGTCCCCGCCGACGAGGAAGGTTGGGAAGTCGATCCGTTCGGAGGAGTCATCCGCGACGGCTATGTCTACGGCAGGGGCTCTCAGGACATGAAGTCGCAGATGATAGCGGCGCTTGAAGGGCTGGAAGTTCTGCTGAAAGAGGGGAGAAAACCGCGCCGCACGATACTCTTTTGCTTCGGACACGACGAGGAACTCCGCGGCACCTACGGCGCCCTGGAAATCAGTAAATATCTTGAATCGAAGGGAGTCAGGCTTGAATACGTCATCGACGAAGGCGGCACCATTCTGGACGGTAAAATGCTCGGCATCGACAAAAAGATAGCGCTCATCGGTACATGCGAAAAGGGCTACGCCGATTTCGTGCTCGAAGTGGAAAAGGACGGCGGGCACGCTTCCGCCCCGACGAGAAGGACTGCTGTCGGGCTCCTTGCCGAAGCCATGTATAAAGTAGAAAAGAAAAAGATGCGCCCACATTGGACAAAACCGACAAAAGAGATGTTCAAAGCGTTGGCGCCGCATATGAACTTCGGCTTCAAACTGGCGCTTGCAAACCGCGACATCCTCTCCCCGCTTTTAAAGGCGGTGCTTTGCCTGGTCAGCCCCTTCACAAACTGTCTCATGCGCACCACGATGGCGCCGACGCAAGCCGAAGGCGCTTCCACTCCGAATACGCTCCCGGGCGTCGCTCGCGGCACCGTAAATTGCCGTATCAATACCGGAGAAACGGTGGAAAGCACCCGTCAATATATCCGGAAGGTGGTAGGGGATAAGGTTAAAATTTCCGCTTTGGAAGGCTCCATCGATCCGTCTCCCGTCTCAACTACCGACTCCGAGGCTTACCGCATGCTCGAAAAGACGATTACCGAAGTTTTCTCGGGATACATCGTGGCGCCTTACCCGTTTATCGCCGCTTCCGACGCCAAACACTACTATAATCTCACCGATTGCGTCTACCGCTTCACTCCGTTTGAGAAGACCGTCGAGGACGCAAACAGGATCCACGGTCTGAACGAAAGACAGGACATCGGAATGCTCGTGCAGGGCACCCGATTTTTCAAACGTCTTTACGAAAATACGGCTTTTTAAGGGTAAATATTTCCAGAACGCCGAAATGTTAAAAAATTCATCAAGCCTGCGCCTGAGCGCGGGCTTTTCTGTCGCGTTCACTGATCTTGGCGATATTTCTCATTTTTCACCTCTGCAAATTTGCTTGATATATTCGTAGATCCATGAAGTAGCTATCTTCGCCTCGTTCAACATCGTTGTTTTTTCTTCGGCAGACAACAATTTTCGTAGCTTTTCAATCACGGTTTTATCTATCTTATCTTTTCCCAACGCTTTTAATGCCTGAACGGTCAGCGCGGTCTTGTAAGAGAATCTCGATATGTCTTTATTTGTCGTCCTTTTGAAACGAATGATGGTATTATCGTAAGAATATTCTTTATAAGGCCCGTCGCTGACATATAACCAAACGGCAGGAACTTGCGTCGATAAAGCAAGCAGATTCAAAGCCGTATCGCCGCACGGAACGATTGTCCATCCGAAATTACGGGCAATCGCATGAGCTACATTGTCGGGTATGGGCGCGACGTACTCTTTCAGAAAATCACTGTATTCCGGTTTATAATAAACACCTCTGATCACTCGTTTGAGAAGCCCGTCGGCTTCGAGTCGCGTCAATCCGACGCTTGCCGTCTTTTTATCGGTGATGTCCGTAAAATCGGCGGCAACAAAGACGGATCCGTTTTTGGAAGCCGAGATTCGACTTCTGATTTCGTTAAGATAATTCGGTCTGATCATAACAATACCTCGTTGACAATACTATACACTTTTTTCAACGAAAACGCAAGAGCTTATGTACCCATCATGCAAATCGCAGAAAATAATTTTCGGCAATTTTGTCGAAAAAACAAATTTGATGTCATAACGCGTGATTTGCACAGGCAAATTCGGTGCGGCTAGGTGTGCAGCAGCTAAGCATGCGTTCAGAAGAGGCAAAAAAAACGAAAATTTAACAGAAAAACTGAAAACCATGTGGGTTTGCCGTTTAAGCTATGAAAAAACGGAAAATAAAGCAACGTCTTTTAAAGCGGCTACTATATCGTTTGACTGTAGCGATCACGTCTTCATCTCGAATGAAATTTCGCGAAACGGGGAAAACGGTTTGATTCGGGAGCCCAAAACTATCGGATACGGGCTTCACTTTGTCGGCAAGAAAATCTAGTGTCCGACAAAAAAATGTACCACAATATATAGTGTGCGCTTCGTCGAAAAGAGGAGGAAATCGTTGAATTTTCGCTTTTCGTACTTCCGTTTTTTTAAATCCGTGGTATAATTACTTCCGCTACCCGAGAGGAAATCATGCCCGAAGATACTTCTACAAGCAATAAACTGGTCGTACTTTTCGTCATGGAAAAGTTCGAAATGCCGCTGACGGAGGACGCGCTCCTCTCGATTTGCTGTACCGAAAACGACTGGCTGAGGTATCTGTATTGCAAACAGGTGCTCGGTGAGCTTATAAAGAGCGGCTTCATCACCAGGACGACGCTTCCCGGAAATAACGCTTCTCTTCTCAGCATCACCGCAGACGGAAGGGCGTGCATTGCATATTTTTATAACGATTTACCGCTTTCACTCAGGGAAGACATAGTAAAATATATCAAAAACACTCGGCTTGATTACAGAAAAAAGCAGGAGTTTGTCTCCGACTTTTTCCGTAACTCGGACGGCACGTTCACGGTGGTATTGAAGATTCAGGATATCAATAAAGTGTTGATGGAATTGAAACTCATCGTCGATTCCCGCGCGCTTGCCGTAAGCATCCGCAATTCCTGGTCGGAAACGGCGCCCGACCTGTACCGCTCCATTCACGAAATTCTGTTGGAAAATTAATTTTTTTCTTATTTTAATCTAAAAACCTTTCAGCTATGGAAAAAGTCCTCGAAACCGAACGGCTGTATTTAAGAAAACTTTGCGAAAGCGACTTTATGGCGCTTTCCTCGATAATCCGTGACGAGGAAACGATGTACGCTTACGGCGGCGCTTTGAGTGAAACAGAAGCCCGCGAATGGCTCGAACGCCAATTGAAGCGCTATGAGCTTTACGGATTCGGCGCGTGGGCGGTGATTTTACAATCAAGCGGGGAACTTATAGGTCAATGCGGCGTTACGATGCAGCCGTGGAAAGGGAAAGAGGTTCCCGAAATAGGGTATATTTTCGGGCGGAAGTATTGGCATAACGGTTATGCTACGGAAGCGGCAGCGGCTTGCAAAGAATACGCTTTCAACACCCTTAACTTCGGTGAGGTATGTTCTATCATCCGCGATAACAATACTCCGTCGGAACGCGTCGCTCTTAGGCTCGGTATGACAAAATTCGATTCGGCTATCAAATATTACCGCGGCATTGTAATGCCTCACAACCGCTTTATTATAAAAAAATAAAAATTTTTTTCGATATCGTTCGGCCTTTTCCGAATGGCGTTTTGCCAAGTTCAAGTAATTGTCTTTGATAGCTAAAATCAGATTGACGAAGTCAAAAATCAGATTGACAAACAAAAAACGCGGCAGGGGTGCCGCGTTTTTGGTGCCGTTAGTCGGGGTCGAACCGACACGATGTTGCCATCGAGGGATTTTAAGTCCCTTGCGTCTGCCAATTCCGCCATAACGGCAAAAAAAATGGAGGCGCCACCCGGACTTGAACCGGGGGTAAGGGTTTTGCAGACCCGTGCCTTACCACTTGGCTATGGCGCCTCACTTACCCGGTAAGTATATCATACCGGTAAGCCTCTTGTCAAAGGTTATTTTATATTATTCCGCTTAAGGCATAAATATTTCTTCGGGTTGTGAGGGCGCTCCTTCCCGTATTGCTTCGGAAATGACGGTATCTTTGACCGTACATGCGTGAATTTGCATATTGGAAAGGCAACGAAGAAGGTGTATAGGCGGATATTCGTCGAAAAAGAGCTTATAAGCCTTGAAAATCGTAAAATAATGTCGTATACAGTTAAGTTTTCCTCGGTCAATGTCGAAAATTATCGGATGAAGCCGAAATTTATGCAGGACGCAAAACTCATTTAAATCGGCGTTTCGGGTACCTTCCGAAAAGCATGATGTTTCGGGTACCTAAACGGGCGCCAGAATGCTTAAAAGCGGAACGAATTTTGATTTATCCTCATTATAAACAAAGTTATCCACATTTTTATGTTGATAACTCCGTGGAAATGTTGATAACTTCGGGGGATTTTACCGTCAAACGACGAACCGGAGCGGTAAAAAATCAAAAAACTTCCTTTTTCGGAAGCCTAAATTTTTTATTTTTAAGCTTAATAAAGTATCCCGAACGGCTCCGCTTGACAGCGCCAAAGTATCAATAAATCAAAAAATTTTCATCCCGACCTTTAAACAGTTGTAATATGGTATTTTAAAGAGTTAAAATATAGTTGAACGGGAGACAGGTATGACAAATACGGAAATTACGATTTTAGGATTTACGATAATTTTTGCGGCGACGACCTTGGGCTCAGCCACCGTATTTTTGTTTAAAAAACAGCTTTCACCGAAGCTCAATACCCTTATTTTGGGATTTGCGGCGGGCGTCATGATAGCGGCTTCCGTCTGGTCGCTGCTGCTTCCTTCGATAGAACAGTCGTCCGATTGGGGGAAGTGGGCTTTCGTTCCCGCCCTGGTAGGCTTCCTTGCGGGTGCTTTGTTTATGGTCGTCATCGACAAAGTGGTGCCGCATATTCACGCTTCCGGAACGGAAGAGGGCGCCAAAAGTAATTTCAAGAAGACCACCAAACTTTTTATGGCTGTGACCATTCACAATATCCCCGAAGGCTTGGCGGTAGGCTTTGCTTTCGGCGGCGCATTGGCGGATAA